>JAFOKI010000113.1 GCA_017419895.1 Eubacterium sp.
GCTTTCCGTCTCTTACCGCACCGAGAAGTGTCCCGTGAATCGCAAAATACCTGAGTCCCAGTTCCTTGCAAACGCGGTCAATTTCTTTCAGTATCCCGAACTGGACATCGTGCACTTTTTTCAACAAAACTGCATCTGCCGCTTCTGCGCTTCCTCCGGCAATGAGCCTCCTGCGTTCATCTATCCCGGCATTATTCCGCCACGACCATCTATATACCTGTGGAAAAAGCTCTGATCTACGGTTCTCTTTAACGAACTCTTTTTCCTGATCTTCATATGTTTTCCAAAGTTCGTCCGTAAGCCCGTAATCTTTCCTTAGTTCAGCCTGCGGAATTAATCTTTCGAGTTCAGGCAAATGGATATATGTATACTTGATTGCCCTGAACATAATGTATCCCGCCGGGCAATTCTCAACCATGAATTCCTGGTCGTAGTACAGCGGACCGTCACCCGTCATGAAACAATTGTACGGGATCATATCGATATATCCGGTTCTCAGGATCGGTCCCCGGATGTCATTGCTCTCATCGGCCATATCCGCGGCTTCTGATGATTTCAAAATGTTTTCCCAAAGCGCGCGGAACACACCCCGCACGTCATCCGGTTTTTGTGCGCTTTCTATATATGACAGCATCGACTGCTCGCGCACCCGCGGCATGACTATCTCTCCATCTTCAAGTTTATGCAGAACTGTGCGAACATTACGCTTTGAGAGTTCTTCCGCATTCCTCTGCAGCACCTCAAGAACAGGCATCCCCTCCGGGAATAATGCTTTTTTCCGGACTGTATCGTCAGAAAAAATTACTGTCGCAAATCCACGTTCTTTTCCCCTGTCCATCGACAAAGCCGCATATACAGGTCTTCTTTTGGGTACAGTCCCGTCTCTTTTGAATACAGCGATCACATAATCCGCCAATTCCGTGAGCAGGCCTCCCCGTATAAGCTCCGGCAAGATTTCCCTCTCACCCACGATAACGGGACTGTCAAAAGGATCTACCGGAAATACTCTGTCCGCAATACTCTCTGTCGGCGGTTCTTCATCTGAAACTATAGCCTGTGGAAAAAACTCATTAGGCATCGGATAATAAAACAGACCTTTTCCGAATCCTGCCTGTTTGGCGAACGCCTCGATTTCGCGTTTAGAATAGAGCCGGCATCCTGGCTCCTCCCCGGACGAACAGGATCCTGTTATCGCGGTAAACGGCTCCGTTACTTTGTCATCTGTCCCGCCGCACCAGTATTTTACCCCGAAACGGTTTCTGAAACCGACGATTAGAACACCATTATCGCTCAGCATCCTTCGGTACATTCCAAGAGTCTCCGTTTCACGGCCTGCAATCTTTTCATCCGCATCCATCAAGAATATATAGTCATATCGCTTTACCGGAACATCTGCAGTGACTCTCAGGTTTTCACAATCTTTGTACCTGGTCCGTATCGCATCGGCAAGGGTCACATCCGGTTCCGTGACATCGACACTTCCGCACATGGAAAGAATCGCTCCCGTGAGCGCGCCGAATCCGCCGCCTATCTCAAGGACACATGACCCTTGTCTGAGCGGCATCCATCTTACCAGACCTTCCCTCAGACTGCTGAGATGAAAGAACACCCCGGGATCCCAAATACTCCTTATTGCGGAATCGTAATCCCCGCGGCAAGTGTTTTCTATTATCCCGATTATCGTTTTTTCAGTTTCATCTTTTATAATCATATTATTTGCATCATCTTTTATGGAATTCTTTTTTCAGATCGTTATACGGCTCATGAATCAGGCGATGGCTCCCTGAGGCTTTGTATGATGATTCGACACAAGCGGGATCAATGACCACACCTCTCACGTATTCATTGTCAAAGTACTTTTTTGCATAAGAGAATATTTCATCTTGTATAAACGCGTTTTGCGCGAGTAATTCATCCGACCTGATCTCCTCGCCGAAATACGGTTTCCCGGTTTTTGTGAACCCATCCGTTGACGGCTCCGGGGACGTCATTACCGTCTCCATCTCCATGAAATTCGATATGAGATACGGGTCATCACCCTTAAGATAATACTCCACCCGGTCCGGCACCGAACGCGCATAGTACGGGCGGCCGAAATACATGCCGGTCAGCGTGAACGGTACAAACTTATCAAGATATATCTGGGCCATACCCTCAGCAACAAAGTCCGTTATCAAATAGTTGCCGCCGGATCTCAGTCCGATGCTTTCCATATATTCCAGATAACCTGCCTTCACATCCGCATCCTGAAACGCCTTAAAAGCGGGGAGTCTTCCGCTGTAAAAGTAGACGCCAGGAACGAGGTCCCCTAACTTCTCCTCCAGGTATTTGTATATCCTATGCAGTATCCATCCGTCTCTGGAAGCAAAAAGTATCTTATCTGCTCCCATCTCATCGGCTCTTTTTATGAGCCATGTAAGATATCCTGTGATCACAGGACCTGCAGCCGATTCTGCATATCTTTTCCAGTCATTCGGTCCGGGGATCACCTCTTCCTCAGGTATACTTTCAGGCATTAGCTGCTCAAAATATACCATCCTGTAAGTATCGATGTCATAAAACTTAGGTATTATGCAGCTGTTGACCACACCTGCGCCAATATGGAGTATCCGTGCCCCGGGGAACCGTTCCCTGAGTTCCCTATAACCAAGGTCTTCACCCCGGCGTCTAAAAAGACAGTTTTCCGCGTCCGTTTCATCCGCTATCATTCCTTCGCGAATCAGCGCATCCATTACCTCTTCAAAAGGCCGTGATTTTCTGGATATAAATACGACTCTCTTACCCTGTTCCTTAGCTTTCAGCGCGAATTCCTTAAGTATCGGTCTTGCTGTCAGCCTTCCGTCCCTGTACGGATCCTCCGCGAGAAAAGTGTTGAACGCGTCGAACGATATCACGTCATAATCGAGAGAAATATGCAACCAATCCCGAAGAGTCATGAAAGTGCACGTCTCCGCATCGCGGTGTGCGGCGATCTCATCGACACCATACATGTCGAAAAGCTCCAGGCCCCGCTCACTGCAAACCGGGAGCATCCCGCAGTAATCGGGTTCCAGAGTCGTTTTGTGCTCGGCAAGAACGACCATTTCAAGATCCGGATCATCAAGACCGCAGAAAGAATACTCTTCTCCATATTTCTCCCTTATGGCATCAGCGTAAGAACCGGAACCATACAGGGCGATTTTTTTGCATTTATGCGCTGAAAACTTTTTCCCGAAACGCTCCAGCACATATTCCATTTCTGTCATCAGTCACTCCTCAGAGCTGAACGGTCCTTTTATGGATGCGTAAGAATAAAGGAAATATGCGACATTTTTCCCCTTAAGCATCCCGGCAATTTCGTCATGAAACTTTTTGGCTGTCGCGATCACAACGACTGATTCTTCAGGAAACTCAACCTCTTTAAGCGGTTTCACTGTTATACCTCTCAGTTTTTTGATGTTTCCTTCCATGTTGCTCACTATCACGCAGTCTACAGACTTGCCCGCAGTCATCATTCTTTTGAGCGCTGCATATGCCATTCTTCCCGCGCCGTAAACGTATATGTGTTCAAACTCATCCAGAGGCATCCAGATCGCTTCGTTCTTTTCCTTGTTTACCGTATCATGCCTGTTGAGATACTTGAACATATAATACATATCGAGGTCATCCGCGCTTATGAACCATGTCTCGGGATTACTATCAGCCGTAAAGGTTGAATAATGTGCACTGGCAAGATCATATAAGTGAATTATGCCTTCTTCCTCCGCTCGTGTAATATCAATGCCGGTATTTTCTCTTTTTGCCGCGAATCTGACCATCTCGCAGAAGCAATGGAAATACCCCGAAAAGTCTTTCACATTTCGTTCCCTTGTCATTACGGAGTTTTCCCGATAACGTCTGATGAAGTATCTTTTGTCTAAATATCTTACGCGTTTTGCACACAGTATGCCTTTGTGAGAGAAAAGCTCGTCCTCGTGTTCAAACCCTTCCGGAAAAACGATTCCGGCATCACGAAGATAGTCCCTGCGCCAGAACTGGCGCTGCACATAAACATTCCAGTCTTCATTCTCACAAAAAGCATTAAGAAGTTCTACACCCGTGTATATGCGATCCTCATATGTACCTATTTTTGTCTGTTTGTATTCAGGCTCGTCAATTCTCTCCTTCAATTCCGGAGAATCGTAAATGGTCATCGAATCAAAAAAGATCGCATCCAAACCATCTTTTTCCGCGGCATCATAGAGCCCTTCCAGCGCATCCGGCGTGATCATGTCATCGGAATCAAGATAATATATATACTTACCCGACGCAGCCTCTGTACCACGGTTTCTTCCGTATCCCTGATGATGATTCTCAGACAGGTGTATGACTTTCACCCTTTCATCTCTTGCGGCATAGTCGTCAAGTATTTCAGGACATCTGTCCGGTGATGCATCATCTATACAGACGACTTCTATATCTTTCAAAGTCTGCCCGAGTACACTGTCCAGGCATTCACCTACCCATTTTTCTGTCCCGTATACCGGTATGATCACAGATACTTTAGTCATTTTACTCTCTCCAATCCAAAAGGCCCGCTAAGCTTTGCATGTGCATAGAGAAAATACACAGCGCCTTTGTTTTTCAGCGCTTCAGATACTTCCCGATGATATTTTTCCGACAAAGCCGCAACAATTGCAGTGCTTTCCGGAATATCCACATCCTCCAACGCGATAACCTCTATCCCCATAAGCGAACCGGGGTTGCCGGCCCTGCTTTTAACTATCACTTTTTCGACTTTGTGGTTAGCCAGATTGATCCGTCTGATTGCTGCCCGGGCAAGTTTGCCCGCCCCGTAAACATAGATATGGTCAAATCCATCTATTTTACGCCATATTGGAGCATTCTTTGCTGCATAGTAATCGTCATATCGCGAAATGTATTTAAATATGTTGAATACTTCAAGATCGGTTTCGTCCGCGACCCATCCGTCCGGACTTTCGATACCGGAACCCTCCGAATAACTTATCAACGACAGTTCGTAAAGATGCAGTATGTTATTTTTTTCCGCCATTGTTGTCTCAAGCCCCATATCGCGCCTTAACTCAGCAAGCCTGAGCATTTCGCATAAACTACGGAAATATCCCTTAAAATCACGTTTGGGGATTTTACCTGTAGTAGCGGAGTCTTCCCTGAACCGTCTGACAAAGTAAGCTTTGTTGATATATCTGACTCTTTCGGCGGCAAGGATCGCGGCATGCGAGAAGAACTCATCCTCATGGATAACACCTTCCGGGAAAAAAGCACCGCTCGACTGCAGAAAGCTTTTCTTCCAGAACTGCCTTTGGACATAAACGTTCCAGTCATCATTTTCAACAAAGGCTTCAAAAAGCTCAGCGCCTGAGTATACGCGGTCTTCGTATACGCAGTTTCTCCCGGTTTCATATCCGGAAAATTCAGCCCCTAACTCCTCATTTTCGTAGGAGACACTTGAATCAAAGAAAATACCATCCAGATCATCAGCTTCGGCTGCTTCATAGAGTTCTTTCAAAGTACCGGGAACTATAAAATCATCCGAATCGAGATAATAGATGTATTTCCCGGAAGCCGTTTCTGTTCCGCGGTTTCTCCCATATCCCTGAAGATGATTCTGGGGGAAATGAATGACTTTAACCCTGCTGTCCCGTGTGGCATAATCATCAAGTATCTCAGGGCATCTGTCAGGTGACGCGTCGTCTATGCATATGACTTCTATTTCTTTAAGCGTCTGCGAAAGCACGCTGTCCAGGCATTCACCGACCCATTTTTCCGTTCCGTATACCGGTATAATGACCGAAACCTTTACCATGACATTACCTTTTCGCTTCAATCTAATTCCACACTTGTCCATCCAAGCCGGTCAAGATTCTCTTTTATTTCAGATCTGAACCCCTTTGAGACCGCTATGAGAGCTATACGGTCGGCTTCCGGCCTGACCTCGCCTGCAGTCATGACAGGTCTCCCCATCAGAACCTCGGGATCCCGGCCGCGCTTTGTTATGATGAATCCCTCAACCAGCACTCCCGCATCGATCAATCCTCTGCAGACTTTCCGGCCTATTACTCCCGCGCCGTATATCCACACTCTGCACCCTTCAGGGAGACGGGCAATAACATTCCTGCAAATCTGCCTGTAATACGCCCCTTCCCGCTGGGTATAGAGGAAAAACCGGTACTGCCGCTTCTCTTCTTCCGTTTCGAACCAGCGCTCCGGATCGTTCTGATCCTCAAACAGCGGAAGGAACCTTACCATTTTTTCATATATGCGGCCAAGATCGATATCGACCGCAGCGCTTCTGAATCCGTGCGTTTCCACGAAATCCGTCATCAAAGAAAATATCCTGAAATATCCGTGAAAATCGTTTGGCCCGGGAGTCCTCGTCATCACCGAGTCACTCCTGTATCTTCTTATGAAATATGTTTCCGGAATATACCTCACACGCTCCGCAAGCAGAGTCGCCTCATAAGCAAAAAGCTCATCCTCATGCTCAGTATTCTCAGGGAATAAAACCGCATTCCGCGTGATCATATCTCTGAGCCAGAACTGGCGCTGAGGGTAACTTGTCCACTCATTTTGTAAAACGAAAGCCTCGAAAATTTCTTTACCGCTCATTATGCGGTCTTCATAATTTCCGGTCCTCACTGCGGGATACGCGGCATTCCTTTTCGCGAGAGTGTCGTCTTCGAATATTACCTTTGAGTCGAAAAATATGCCGTCGAGCGAATCCCTGTCCGCGAGAGCAAACAGCTCCTCAAGCGAATTCGGTTCAATCATATCGTCCGAATCGAGAAAATACAGATATTTCCCTTCAGCGGCTGCCATTCCGATGTTTCTGGCGCGGCCCTGCTTGCCGTTGTCCGCCAGATGGATCGGCTTGATGCGGCTGTCCCGCGCAGCGTACTCATCCAGGATCTCCGGACATCTGTCGGGAGAAGCGTCATCAACACAGATCACTTCGATATCCGTGAGCGTCTGCGCGAGCACACTGTCGAGGCACGAGCCGAGGTACTGCTCAACTTTGTATACTGGAATTATAACCGAAACCTTCACGTTCCCCGTCATTTCAGCATCTCCTCCAGCCTTGCCGCAATCCGTCTGTTCTCGATCTCGTTGAGATGCGACGGGACCGCCCCGTATTCATAATTCC
>JAFOKI010000114.1 GCA_017419895.1 Eubacterium sp.
AATGAGACCCGAGATCTCGCCGGTAACGCCGCAGGTCGCGGACTTCTTCGAAAGAATGACTTATCTCCCGCTGGCAGGCATTACACAGATGGTACCTCCGGGAGGCGGCGGCATCGGAATGCACGTCATACCGGTAGAAAAAGCAATCCCCGCAGAGAGCGAATCGCTTCCGATCGAGCACCTGTCCCACTGGCTCAAAAAATATGAAGGCCAGATCGGCGTAGGCATCTGCTCCTGCCGTAAGCAGCAGCGTATCCGCGGAGAAGGTTCCGGAGATATCGAGCAGTACTGGTGTATAGGTGTAGGCGATTTTGCTGACTACTGCCGCGAAACCGGAATGGGTCACGACATCACATATGAAGAAGCACTCGATATCCTCGAAAAAGCCGAGGAAAGAGGTTACGTCCACCAGATCACAAACATCGACGGCGAAAACAAGATATTCGGCCTCTGCAACTGCGCGGTCGGAGTCTGCAACGCGCTCAGAACTTCACAGCTCTTCAATACACCGAACATGTCGCGCTCCGCTTACGTTTCGGAAGTCGACGCAACAAAGTGCGTAGCCTGCGGCAAGTGCGTAGAAGTATGTCCGGCAGGAGCTGTCAGACTCGGCCAGAAGCTTTGTACCAAACACGGCGAGATCGAGTATCCCAAGCAGGAACTCCCGAGCGGCTCTGTCTGGGGCGAAGACAAGTGGAACTGGAACTACAAGAACGAGAACGGCGTCATCCAGACCTGGCCGACAGGTACCGCGCCGTGCAAAGCGGCATGTCCTCTGCACATAGCCATCCAGGGTTACATCAAGATGGCCAGCGAAGGAAAATACCGCGAAGCTCTTGAACTCATCAAGAAAGACAATCCGCTTCCCGCGGTCTGCGGAGCAATTTGCCGCAAATACTGCGAGGATGAATGTACAAGAGGAACAGTCGATGAGGCTCTCGCGATCGATGACATCAAGCAGTTCATCGCCGCGAAAGACATGGAAGCAGAATTCAGATACGTTCCGCCGATGGTCTCCACGACGAGAGAACCGTTTGATCAGAAGATCGCAGTCATCGGTTCCGGCCCGGCGGGAATCGCCTGCGCTTACTTCCTCGCGATTTCCGGATATAAACCGGTCGTATTCGAAAAGAACCCGGTACCCGGCGGCATGATGACACTCGGCATCCCCAACTTCCGTCTTGAAAAAGACGTCGTTAACGCCGAGATCGAAATCATCAAGGAAATGGGCGTTGAGTTCAGATGCGGCGTTGAAGTCGGAAAAGACGTCACGATACAGCAGCTGAGAGACGAAGGATTCAAGGGATTCTTCCTCGGCATCGGCCTCCAGAACGGCGGCAAGCTCGGTATCCCGGGAGATGACGCGGAAAATGTCATGTCCGGTGTTGACTATGTAAAAGCCGTCACGCTCGGAACAGCAGCTCCGCTCTCCGGCAATGTCGTCGTTATCGGCGGCGGAAACATCGGTGCCGACGTCGCAAGAACAGCAGTCCGTCAGGGCGCTGAAAGCGTACAGCTCTACTGCCTCGAGTCCTACGACGAAATGCCGATGGGCGAAGAGGATCAGGAGCTTTGTAAGGAAGACGGAGTCATCATCCACGACGGATGGGGCCAGACAGAGATCAAAACAGTCGACGGCAAGTGCGCAGGCATCAGCTTCCGCAAATGCGTTTCGGTCAAGAACGCTGAAGGTCGCTTCGATCCCAAGTTTGACGACGCGAACGTCACTTCGGAAGAATGCACCACAGTCCTCTACTGCATCGGCCAGAAACCCGATTACGGCACAATGCTCGAGGGTACGAAGGTCAAGTTCAGCCCGAGAGGCCTCGTGATCGCGGATCCGGTAACACTCCAGACAGACGAGCCGGATATCTTCGCCGGCGGCGATATGGTATCCGGACAGAAGTTCGTTGTCGACGCGCTCGCGATGGGACGTGAAGGAGCAGTGTCACTGCACCGCTTTGTAAACGAAGGCCAGTCGCTGACGATCCACAGAAATACGCGTCAGTTCACACCGCTGAACAAAGACGACATCGTCCTCCCGCCGGAGGATTACCGCAAACCGCCTCGCCAGGTCAAGGGCGTGGACGCTTCCAAAGTCCGCACGATGCACGACGAGCGTCTGGTCTTCACCGAAGAGCAGATCAAAGAAGAAGCTTCCAGGTGTCTCAGCTGCGGCAGAAGCGTAGTCGACACCAACAAGTGTCTCGGCTGCGGTATGTGTACGGTACAGTGCAAGTTCGATGCCATCCATCTGACCCGCGCAATGGGCGATGCTTACTCCAAGATGGTTCCGGCAGAAGACAAATTCAAGGCTATCGGCAAATACATGCCCAAACGTACGATCAACATCGTCAAAAACAAGATCACAGGGGCAGGTAAATAATTTATGCATGAACTTGGATTAGTTAATTATGTAGTCAAAGAGGTCAGCAGGATCGCGGAGGAGAACAAGGTAAAGAGGATCGCCTCCGTGACCCTGGAATTCGGCGAAGTATCGGGGATCATCACGTCGTATCTTTACGATTACTGGGATTGGTACACCAAGAAGTTTCCGCTCTTTGACGGAGCCAAGCTGATCTGCGAGGAGATCCCCGCAGTCACATGGTGCGATAACTGCAAGACACAGTATTCGACGGTAACGTACGGAAAGACATGTCCGCGCTGCGGAAGCGGAAACACCTGGCTGCTTAGAGGCAACGAAATGAACATCAAGCAGATCGAGGTGGAAGACACTGACGAAGCGAACAGCTGAACCGCCGGAAAGTGTTCATGGAAGTAACCAAGGAGATACATATGAATAATCAGGAAATGCGCGAACTCAAAGCCGCGATGGGAGTGCCCGATTTCAAGATCAACTATAAAACCGGCGTCCATTACGGGGTCATCGAAGATTTCTTCAAAGGAAAAACCGACGAGCTCGATCCCAGGGACCGCAAATTGATCGAGGACTTGCTCCTTAAGGAAAAGAAAGCGTTCAAGAAAAAATAACAACAAAGAAACACCGGCAGGGATCCAGGATCCCTGCCGGTTTGTTTTTTGATCTTTTGCGCCGGCTGCGGCCGGTTTACCGCCCGCAAAACCCCGGGCGTTTTTTACTGCTCAAGTTTGAAAGCTTCTTTCGGAAGCTCAGCCCACTTGTCGTAAATCGCGATGTTTCCTACGAGCGCTCTTTCCATGAAGTCGATCCTGCACTTGTCGACCGGTCTGTGGCAGTAGTATTCCTGCATCGGGGAATATCCGACTGCTCCCATACCGTATTTGCCGCAGATAACTCCGAGGTCCGTACCGAAGCTCCAGTATGTGTATCCTACCGGTTCGCCGATTCCTTCAAGCGCAGAAGCGGCAGCCATTACCAGCGGATGATCCTTTCCGATCTTCCAGGCCTGCTTGATGTTCGGGAGAGTTACTTCTTTTCCCGTATATGTCGTATGCGGTACTGCGGAAACCTTTACCGTAGCCTTGAAA
>JAFOKI010000115.1 GCA_017419895.1 Eubacterium sp.
GAATTTTGACAGGTCGATGGGAGCACTGAGCCGGGCGGGTTATGAGGTGGAGTGAGAAAAGCACCGGGCCGACGTATACAGGACAGAACATATAACAAAGGCATGCTCTTCGGAGCATGCCTTTTCAAGTTGCTGCGTCGAACAGTTTCGCGCGGTTGAGATTCCGTGCATCGCGTCGGAAGCCTTTGTTGAAACGATTAGTTCCCCACTAACATTTTTTGTGTAAATATGATATCATAATATTGTCAGAGAATTATGACATATTGAATCGGGGAAAAGACGTTCGATGTACGTTAGGAGGGAAGCATGGAAATCAATAAGAAAAGGATAGTGACGATCCTTTGCGCGCTCGCTGTGATCCTGATGATCATACCATTCGTTTCCGGCCAGAGAGCGCATGCGATGGCGAATTTTGAACTTGACAGGACAGAGCTCACGTTTACGGCCGAGTCAGATGAGTATGAAACGATAGCGATCACAAAGGATTCATGCTCGATCAAATCACTCAAAAACAATGACCCGGATATTTTTACCGCGGTTATAAAAAACGGTTATTATGGTACCGGTAAGGATGATTACATGTACATCTGGCCGCTGAAAGAGGGCACGGGCACGATGACCGTAACGGGAGTAGACGGTACGGATATCACCGTTACTATTATAGTAAAAGCCGAGGCGCTGCAGCGCCAGGTGCAGGATAAGACATATATCCGTCACTGCTGGTACGGGACGAAAAAACTGGTCATCGAATCGATAAACGGCGCGTCGGGTACAGTAAAAGTCGGAAAGGACAAATACAAATTCAACGTAGGTTCATCCGAAAAAACTACAGTAAAACTTAAAAAAGTATATCCGCTCAACACGAAAGTCAAACTCACGGCAAAATGCGGGATCTACGAGAAGAAGATCTCGGAGAAGCTGACCAGCTGGACACAGATCAACTACGTCAAGGCATCCAAGAAAAAGCTTAAGCTCACGCTTGACAATGTACATAAAGGAGACGTAGTCAAGGTCACCTACAAAGGTAAGACATACACCAAGAAGATCAAAAAAGACAAAGACAACAAGACCTATAAAACCACGATCACGGTGAAAAACAGCCTGACAAAGAAAGCAAAACTGACACTCAAAATCGTGAACAAGGACAAGAAGACACTCTTCTCTGAAAAAGTCAAACTTAAAAACTGGGAATTCGATTACAATCCTGAGCCCGATGACGATTATACCGACCCGAATGAGGAGTGATCCAAAAAGTACCGGAAGAGGCAGCCGGTGACCGGGAATCATCGTTCCTGTAATGCAATCGAGGATAATAAACACAACAAAGCCGCCGCGTTTCCACGCGGCGGCTGTTTTACAAATTCCTTTATTGCTGCTTATTTAATGGATTCAGTATCTCCTATGAACAGCGGGAGGCCTGTGTCCACGTCAACGATCGCGTATACGAACGGGCGGGTGAGGTGGATCCGGATCGGGTCTTCCGGCGGATAAGCGGCGCTGGCTTTCGCGACAACAGCTGTTACTGCGGCAGCCTTTGTTCCATTCTCATCGAGCTCGATGTGCGTCTTATGAATGACGTCGTCGATCTTGATAGCGGGCGATCCCGCATCCATATCGGTGAGTCCCGAGAAATCCGCGCTATCCGTGAAAGCTGTCTGCATACCCATTTCATAGAGTACACTTGCCATGGAAGTTTCGTAATCGTAGCTGAATTTCGGTAGCCTTATGCTGACGAGGCCTGTCTTCTTTGCGTTCCAGGCGTTTATGAAAGCCTCTCCTGAAAGCATCGTGATGAACTCATCGGATGTTTTGCCGGCAGGCGGGAGAATACCGACGAAAGCGGTCTTGCCGCCTTTGTAGTACTTGACAAACCCAAGTCCTCCGGCAAGCTCGATGTAATTCATGTTCTCGGTCTCGCCCATCATATCGACCTGTTTGACCGCGCCATTCGCATCGGTGAAATCCGCTTTGAATGTGCCGTTGAACGGCGCAGCCCACTTGCCTTCAAACGCGATAGCGTTCATTACTACCAAGCACACGTCGGATTCGAGTCTGTCAATCACCTTATCGATCATGTTGCGGGTGTTGTTGAAGACCCAGTTGTTCATGTCGGCGACGGTGGTATTGTTGAAAGGCGCCTCGTAGAACTCCGCATTATGCAGATTCTTGTTGGTCTTGAGGAAACCGTCCTTTACGGTCATAACGCCTTTCCTGGCCCATATTGAATTAGCGATGGAATAGATAACGTCTTTAGAACCCGAAAGCCTGCTATTTAGCCCGGAAAGATAATTGTTGAACTGAAGCGCCGTAAGGCTGCCGCCCATCGTCTGTTCCATCTCGGTGAGAGTGTTTCCGACAGCACCGTTCTCCATCATCGCAAGGGCAGTCATCACTGAATCGGGTGAGATCAGCAGGTTGCCTTTCTTGCCTTTTGCCAGGTCACTGGCCTGTGTGCGCTTAAGCAGATCGATCGAGAAATCCGCTGCGGCATTGATGAATCCCTGACTCGTAGCAGCCGCAGCAGGTTCGTACTTGTACTTGCCGGAAAGATCCACGGATGATGAGCTGAGCGGCCGGATCACTATTTCGCGTTCATCAGATCCGGTTGAAGTTCCGGTCTTGGTCTTCTTTACCTTTACCTTGCACTTCAGGGTCTTCTTGCCGATCTTGGCCTTGATGTAGCAGGTGCCCTTTTTCTTGCCCGCTTTTATCGTGGCTGTCTGGCGGTATTTCCCTTTTGTCTTTTTGATGGTTGCGATTTTCTTGTTAGTCGTGGACCATTTGACTTTTTTCTTTGCGTTCTTGACTTTGATAGTCGCAGTCTTTTTGACTTTCAGCGTGATCGTCTTTTTCGACAGTTTGGGCTTGGCGGCGTACGATGGATTCGTTACTGCCGCGGCAAAAAGCACCGCAGCAGCGATGACCGCGCAGATAAGGGCGGTAAGGATGCGTTTTAGCGCTTTGTTTTCATGTAATGTAGTAGTCATGATCTAAGCCTTTCTGTTTTTGACATTGAGTTTGACAGACTCAAGGATTCCTTTCTTTGATCAGCTTTTTTATCAATATCCCGGCTACTGCGGGAAAAAGAAGCGGGAAGTCGCACAGTATTCTGAAAGCGTATCTGATTTTGTAACGAAGTTTGTCTCGTGGTATCCCTGATTGTTTAGCCCATTCACGGACTGCCCTGTATCCTTCTTTATCTTTGAATACTATTAGGCAGCAGGCGGCGTAAGTCACTGCTCTTTTAGCAACATCTCCGACAATCAGCGGAATATATTCGGGATGGTGCTCCTTCATATAATCATATCTTCTGCTTCGCTGTAGGTAAAGCCATTTTTCTGCGCTGAGGTCCCGCATTCCGGTTTCCATTATACTTCCGGCATGACACCGTTTGTAGTATAAGGATTCGTGTATCACGACCGCTGAATGAGCGGTGTCGATGAGTTTGTGCATTATGGCCTCATCTTCCCAGAGTTCACCGACAGGAAAACGGATATCGTTAAACAGCTCTTTTCTGTACAGTTTGCTCCAGACGTATGCCGGGAGCCGGAAAGATTGCAGTCTGGCTTCCATTAGCGGAGACATATCATCATAGTATCCGGACGGAAGATCGTTGGGTCTCGGATCCAGCGCGTTTTCGCCGTAATAGTCAAAGTGATCGAAAAAAACCATATCGGCGTCATATGTTGTGATCGCAGTATATGCCTTCTCGCAGAAATCCGGAGAAACAAAGTCATCGCTGTCGACGAACATTATCAAATCTGCGCGGGCCTCATCTATACCGTGGTTTCTCGCAGCGGAGAGGCCGGCGTTTTCCTGCTTAATGTAATGTATCCTCGTATCTCGGTCCGCGTATTCCTCACAGATCCCGGTATCGGCTTCGCTTCCGCCGTCGTTCACCAATATGATTTCGATGTTTTCAAGCGTCTGGGCGAGAACGGAATCCAAACACTCTCTCAGGTACTTTTCCACATGATAAACAGGGATGATGACAGAGATAAGTGCATACCTATCTTGAGTGCTAGTACTGAGTATTTTGTTTACATTATCCATAATTGCATGATAACATAAAAAAGTGAAAACGTGAAAGATGAAACGGGTTGAAACTATAGAAAACCAATGACCAGAGAAGAAGATACAGAGAAAAAGAAAATAGATGGTGAACAGGCCGCGAAAAGCAGTGCGAAGGTCTCGGTCATAGTTCCGGTTTATCATGTTGAAAAATACCTGCCTGCTTGTCTTGACAGCATACTGGGACAGACTTTTCATGATTTTGAATTGATACTTATAAACGACGGCGGTTCAGAAGAAGATACCGCGATATGCAAGCGGTATGCCGCCGGTGACAGCCGTATCAAATATATTGAGCAGGAAAACAAAGGCCTTTCAGGAGCCAGAAACGCCGGCCTCTCACAAGCGGCGGGTGAGTGGATACTTTTCTGTGACAGCGATGATTGGATAGAATTAAATACTATTGAAAAATGCATTAAAACCGCGGAGTCGGCTAATGCTGATATGGTTATATTCGGCGTATCGTTCAGTGTGGGGGCGGCAGAGTATGGAACAAATCAGCCGCTGCCGGAGGGCGTGTATGACCCGGAGACTGTACTGGGCGAACTGGCGTCTCTCAGGCTTATGCCAAATGCGTGGAACAAGTTCATGAGGAAGAAACTGATTGAGGACGTAGAATTCCCTTTGGGAGAGCATTGGGAAGATGTTGCGGTTATTCATATACCAATATCAAGGGCAGATAGGATCTATATAATTGACGACAATTTGTATCATTATCTGCAGAGGCAAGATGCGATAACCAAGGTCGATATGCAGAATGGCAGCATCGTGAAATGGCGTTTCGTACAGTACAGTAAAAGATATGATTTTCTTAAAAGAAATTATCCTGAAAATGCAGCCCTTATAGAGGCAGCAAAGCCGTCAGTGCTTAAGAACGGACTAAAATATGCAGCGTATTGTCTGAAAATATCAAAGGATAAGGAAGAATACCGCAAGACAAGAAGAACCATAATGTCCGGTGAATTTGACAGTGGTGCTGTGTCCGGAAAACTGAAAGCAGTTCTTTTCGTGTTCAGATACGCCCCGCATGTATTTCGTCTGAGCGCAGAAAGAATTCTAAGATCCTGAGATCAGGATTGTTTTAGATACTCATATACAAATAAAAAGCGCAGGCTGTGTGAAAGATATGAGCCGCGCTTTTACTCTGTTATATTAGTGGTTCTGATCAGTAGAACATGTTCTTCCCGTTGTGCTTGTAAAGTTTGATTTTCTTGCCGTTCGGCTTTTTCAGATATGTGGTCGTAGTGCCTTTTCCGTCCCACGGTGCGAAATCCTTGGATTTTTTCTCGATGATCTTATAACCCTTTACATTTGATTTTTTGTGTTTTGTATTGAATACAAAGGTGTCTTTTTTCTTATCCGTGCCGTTCAGCTTCATTGACTTTGTAACGGTCACGGTTTCGTCATCCTCGGTTTTCGGGTTGTATTTATAGGTGGTGAAGGAATAATAGATCCTGGAGCCTGAAATTGCGAAATCTTCCATTTCCTCAATGGCGCCGGTAAGCTGTTTGCGGGACTTGCCGTTCGTTTTCACGCGGCAGAGATACGAAACGGTGCCATTGGTGCCCTGTATATAATAAATGTAGCCTTTGTGCATGGTGAATCCCCAGCAGCCGTCCATGAGAGACGGAGTGAGTTTTTTCACTTTTCCGGTCGAATTATTGACTCTGAAAATGCTGTAGCCGTCGGTGCAGTAGGTATTTTTGCTCGCTTTGTAAACTGCGCTGTAGATAGTTGTTTTTCCCGCGCCTGCGTCAGCAAATGAAAAAGCCGTGCATCCGAATGCGATAACCGCAGCGAGTACTAAAGTTACGCTTGTTCTGGTGAGTTTCTTTATATCCATGACGCTCTCCTTTTTTAGTTTACAGGTCTTCCTTTCAATACATAGTCGTAAAGAAAGCGAGCGGGGTTCAATGAATTATAACATTTTTTAAAAAATCAGGACATAGCATTACCGGAAGATAAGCGAAGTATTGTACACCGATACTGTTATTATCGTTCGCAAAACAGAAGATGTAATGTACTAAATTTTGTGCAATTGCAATATTTCAGAAGTTTGTGAATAAAATACTCAATAATTTGAGTTTAGTCAAAAAAATAGGTGTGGTAATCTAAACAAGCAGGCATAATATTGAATACTAGTTGTAATTTGCAGAATTGAAGGGTTGGAAATGATATCGTATGAACCGCTTTGGACGACTTTGATCGAAAAGAATTTGTCGACGTATGATCTGATTTATAAAATGGGCTTTTCCGCGAATACGGTGTATCGCATGAAGCACGGGAAGAACGTGACGACCAAGACTCTTGATGAGCTTTGTTATGCGCTGAACTGCTCCATCAGTGATATCGTTCTTCACGAGAAAGAGTAAGCATTGCCTGTCGATCATATGCGAAGAATAGACCCGCTTAGGCGGGTTTTTCTTTGTCATTTCACCGATGCGACACATATGAATGCCACTTAGGCCATGGGTGATATGATTTGCATAAAACGATAAAAATGTTATATTTAAGGTAAGAAGTCGAGTATGATTTTGATGCCGCAATAGCGCTTTGTACAGAGTATTGATAAGGGGGGAATCCAAATGGCAGACAGTAGAAAAAGAGTATTCGCCGTAATACTATCGCTTATCCTTATCCTTGTTTGCATGCCGCTCATGCCCGGCAGGGCAGCGCACGGTATGACCGATTTTGAACTCGACAGGACTTCTGTCACGTTCGGAAAAGGAAGTGACGATAACGAATTGATCAATATCACCCAGACGTCCTGTAATATCGATCCCGAAACGGCAAGGGTCGACGATGAAAGCATTGCGACCGTACAAGCGTACAGCGATTGTATGTATGTGTATCCGAAGGGAATAGGAAAAACGACGCTTCATGTAACAGGCCTCAGCGGTGAGGAAAAAACGATCCCGATCGAGGTCACGGGAAGTTTCTTCGAGTGGCGCCTCAAACAGGACACTTACATCAACAACTGCTGGTATGGAACCAAGAAACTGTATGTGACGTCTCATACCGGAGCCAAGGGGATCGTAAAGATCGGAAAAGACAAGTATAAGTTCACGATAGGTTCGAAAGGATATAAAAAAGTCAAGCTCAAAAGAGTATATAAGCTCAATACGAAAGTCTATCTTACCATCAAGGCATACGGGTATACCTACAAAGAAACACTCAAGCTCAAGTCCCACACCGATGTCAGCTATGCCAAGGCGTCCAAGAAAAAGATAGTGATCGAGACCTATAACGTCCACAAGGGCGACATAGTCAAGTTCACTTACAAGGGCAAGACGTATTCAAAGAAGATCACGAAGAACAAGGACACCAAGAGTTACAATGTAACGATCAGGCCCAAGAAGCCTCTGACCAAGAATGCTTCCGTCACGTTCACTATAGTAAACAAAGACAAGAAGACGCTTTTCAAGCTCAAGACCAAGCTCGTAAACTGGATCTACATCGAAGAAGATGAAGGCGGCGGAGATTGATGTCGGCTTGATCTTTCATGTCCGTGCAGAAACAGGTGATAAGGCATGAGATTTGTAATACAGAGAGTAAAAAGTTCATCGGTCAAGGTCGAGGGCAAAGTCGTCGGCAGTATCGGAAGGGGATATCTCGTTCTGATCGGAGTGAGCGATTCGGATGACGAGGCTGTCGCGGACAAGCTGACAGACAAGATGATCAAGTTGCGTATCAATGAGGACGCAGACGGCAAGACGAATCTGTCGCTTGCCGACGTGGGCGGAGGGCTGCTTCTCGTGTCCCAGTTCACTTTGTACGCGAATTGCAAGAAGGGCAACAGGCCGTCATTCACTGACGCGGGCGGTCCCGAAAAGGCGAATGCCTTGTACGAGTACATAATCGAACGCTGCAGAAAAACCGTTCCCGTCGTCGAAACGGGAGTGTTCGGGGAAATGATGGAAGTGGAGCTCGTGAATGACGGACCATTCACGGTGATCCTGGATTCCGAGACTTTGTAGGACAGGAGGTACATTATGAGTAACGTCAGAAAGAATATCGTAACGATAGGGCTTCTGCTGGTATTCGTGCTGGCATGCATGCCCTTTGTAATGAAAGCGGTACACGCCGAGCCCGCGGTCATGGAAATGGATCCGTCGGAGGTCACATTTACGGACGGATATGTGACAGATGAGTACTTCAAGCCTGTCGACAGCGGGATCGAGCTCTGGCTCGCGGAGTCGAGCGATCCGAAAGTCGCCACGGTGGAGCTGTATTCGCCTGAGCTCGGCGCAGGACTGATCCATGCTCAGGACGTCGGAACGTGCGAGATAAAAGTGTACGACAGTTCCGACAAAGCTGCGGCAACAAAAGTCGGAACTATCAAGGTAACCGTGACTGAATCCTTCATGAAAGAGCGGTTCAAGGCTGAGAACTTTATAATGAATCACTCGTACGGCAACAAGAAACTCAATGTGCACGGATGGCCGGGAGTAAGCTATAAGTTCAAGATCGAAGGTAAAACATATAAAGGAACTCTCGATTCGAGCGGGAACGCGACTATCAAACTCAAGAAGATCTACAAGCTCAATACCAAGTTTTCGTATACGATGAAAAACGACAAGTACTCGTATAAAGTGAAAGACAAAATCGGATCCGTGACATGGGTCAAGGTGACCGCTCTCGAGAAGAATAAGAAGAATCTCACGATCAAAGTCTACGACCTTCACAAGGGCGACACTGTCAAGTTCAAGTGGAAAGGCAAGACATACACCAAGAAAGTTAACAAGAACTATATCCTGAAATGGGGCAAGGTCAAATTCAAACTCAAGAGTAAGATGACCAAGTCCGGAAAACTGACTGTCACCGTCACGAATAAAGATAAGAAAGTCCTGTGCAAGGACAAGAAGAAACTGACCAATTACGATTCGGAAGGCGATTATGCCGACGATTGATGGTACGCGCCTATAGCTGATATAAGTTAAAGAAAGGCCCCGGACGACCGGGGCCTTTTCAACTGCTTTCATGCCGGGCACACTCGGCTTTGCTGTAGGGTCTCAAATTACACCGTATTCTTCCGCGAGGCGCTTTGCCTCTTCGCGCATAAGATCCACGATGTCGTAAGGCGCAACGATTTTGATGCCTGCGCCAAGTGCCATGATCCATCCGAGGAACTGGCGGCTGACAGCGACTGTGACGACGGTCTGGAATTTGCCGGGTCCGGCAGGCATGATGATGATATCTTTACCGAAACGGTCGATCAGTATGCCGACCATTCCGTTGGAAGCCTCAAGCGTAACTTTGCGCTCTTTGCCGCCGAACATTCCAAACAGGCTTTTGGTGTAGCGGGGCATATCGAACTTTTTGAACTGCTCCTGGCCTTCACGCTTCTCGCCTGTTTTGGTGATGCTCTTCATCTTATCCACACGGAAGTGTTTGATCACACCGTCTTTTGAGTCATATGCCACCAGATAGTAATTCTCGTCGTCCCACATGAGCGCCCAAGGGCTGATCTCATACCATTCGCCCCCGCGCCGGGGCTCGAGCTCTTTGTTAAGGTTCCAGTTGGTATACTTGAATTTTATGCGACTGTTCGCTCCTATAGCGTCGTGGAGCGCATCTACATTGTAATAGATGCTTTCGTTCATCGTCTTGACGCGGCCGTTGATAACGACCTGGCGCTGGAGCTTCGACCCCTCATGTTTGCTGGCGAGCGATTCGAGTTTTTTGATAAGCGCATTCGATTTTTTGTCCGTTATGAATTTTGAGGACTGTACCGAATCCACCAGAAGCTTGAGCTCCGGAAGCTGAAAATCACGGTTGCCCAGATAGTAATAATGATTGCGTCCGGATTTTTCCGAGATCACGTCTATACCGAACCTCCTGAGCTCCTCAAAATCCTGATACAGAGTCTTGCGGTCAGCATTGACTCCGTAATCGGCAAGCTTCTCTATGATCTCGGGCATAGTAAGCTTGTGGTCGTCGTCGGTTTCCTCAAAGAATATTTTGTTTAGATACAGAAGCTTGAGCTTCTGATTTTCACCTTTTCTTGTTTCCGACATGTGTTACTCCGTTCGCGGGAGGTGTCACTCCACGAAATCTCCGCCTTTAAGGACCTTTTCTCCGAGTTCTTTCTGTGACTGGGGAACGCCTTCTCTTGCCTGACGCTGGATCGCACGGATCTTGAGCGGGAGCGAGAAGAGGTTGATGAATCCCTCAGCGTCGTGCTGGTTATAGACTTCATCCGCGCTGAATGTCGCGAATTCCTCATTGTAGAGTGAGTATTCGGAACGGCTTGCGACCGGATAGGCGGTGCCTTTATAAAGCTTGAGCTTGACGTCGCCCGTCACGAATTCCTGCGTTACGTCAACAAAGGCGCTGATGGCTTCCCTTAGCGGTGTGAACCAGAGTCCATCGTAGACGAGCTGCGCGAATTTCTGGGAAACGATCTTCTTGTAAGCAAGTGTGTCGCGGTCGAGGATCAGTTTCTCAAGGTCGCGGTGAGCGTGATAGAGGATCGTTCCACCCGGAGTCTCGTAGACACCGCGCGATTTCATACCTACGAGTCTGTTTTCAATAATGTCGATGGTTCCTACGCCATTAGCTGCGCCGAGCTCGTTGAGCTTGGTGAGAAGAGAGATAGGATCCATCTTCACGCCATCGACTGCTACAGGCACGCCTGCTTCGAATGAAACGGTGACGTATGTCGGTTCATCGGGGGCGTCTTCCGGTGTCTTGGAAAGAACGTGGATCGTCGGAAGGTGCTCGTTCCATGGATTCTCGAGCTCGCCGCCCTCATGGCTGATGTGCCAGATGTTCTCGTCGCGCGAGTAGATCTTCTTGGTCGACTGCGCGATAGGAATATTGTTCTGATGAGCGTAATCGATCAGGTCTTCACGGGAGTGGAAGTGCCAGGATCTCCACGGCGCGATGATGCGGATAGCCGGGTTGAGCGCATGGATCGTGCTCTCGAAACGTACCTGGTCGTTTCCTTTTCCTGTGCAGCCGTGGCAGATGGTATATACGCCTTTTTCCTCAGCGATCTCGACGAGCTTCTTGGCCATGAGCGGTCTTGCCATGGATGTACCAAGCAGATAGTCGTCCTCATATATCGCTCCGGATTTCAGAGTCGGATATATATAATCTGTAATAAACTCTTCTCTTATGTCGAGAATGATAGATTCAGAAGCACCGGTCGACAGCGCTTTTTTATTTATCGCTTCAAAGTCATCTCCCTGACCTGCATTGCAGCAGACGGCGATAACGTCATAATCGAATTCTTTTTTCAGCCATGTCAGGATGCATGATGTGTCCAGTCCGCCTGAATAAGCGAGTATTACTTTTTCTTTTGCCATGATTCTTTCCTTTCAACCCGCGCTGTGCGGGTAATAATTATTAATAAATATGAATAAGTAAACATTGCCACGTGAAAAATATAGCACAGCGCACGGCATAAATCAAGATGTTATCGCAACAAAGTGTCCGTTTTTTCACCCGCATAAAAAAGCTTTGTAAATGTGATGTACGCAAAGCTTAGAAAAAAGAAATCGTCAGCAGCATGGATTATACGGTATAATATAAATGATGAAGAAATACCACGGCCTGCAAGCCGAAGAAATAAACGGAGAATATCATGAGCGACTTTGTAATAAGAAAACCCGAACTGCTTATTCCCGCGGGAGGCGGGAAGCAGTTTATATCCGCGGTGGAAAATGGCGCGGATGCGGTATATATAGGAGGAGAACTGTTCAACGCGAGGATGAACGCCGCGAATTTCGGCGCTGAAGAGATAATTGAAGCGATCGGCTTCGCGCATAAGCGTAATGTCAGCGTCCATGTCACGATGAATACACTCGTCCGGGACGACGAACTTCACCGCGCTTTGAGATATGCCGAGTTTCTGTATGAGATCGGCGCAGACGCTCTTATAGTGCAGGATCTTGGGCTCGCCAAATTGATAAGCACATCTATGCCCGACATACCGCTGCATCTTTCGACGCAGGGAACTGTTTATGATGTGAACGGTGTTAAAGCCGCGAAAAAACTCGGTTTCAGCAGGGTGGTGCTCGCGCGCGAAACTCCTTTGGAGGAAATCAGGAAGATCAGAAGCGATGTTCCTGACATGGAACTCGAGACATTTATTCACGGGGCTCTTTGCATCTGCTGGTCCGGTCAGTGCCAGCTCAGCAGGTATTTCGGCGGAAGAAGCGGGAACCGCGGAGAGTGTGCCCAGCCATGCAGGCTGCCATACCTTACCATAGGGAATGACAGGCCGGTGCTGAACGCTGCAAGACATCCACTCAGCCCGAAAGACCTTTGTCTTATAGACAGGCTGCCCGAACTCATGGAGGCGGGCGTGCGTTCGTTCAAGATCGAAGGCCGCATGAAGTCCCCGGAATACGTCGCTGTCGTTACAAAGATTTACCGCAAATACATCGACATGTGTTTTGAGACCGGTATCGCTGAGATATCTGACGAGGACAGGGAGGCGCTTGCCCAGATCTACAGCAGGGGTGGGTTCACCGAAGGATATATCGACGGGAAACCGGCGAAAGACCTGATGTCGGGCGATATACCGAAACATCAGGGCATAAAAGTCGGAGCCGTAGCGCGCGCAAATGGAAACGACACTCTGATCGACGCGAAACTGAACAAACCGCTCGAGATGGGCGACGGATTTGAGATACATTCGTCCCAGCTGACGGGTGGAATAATCAGCTACAAAAAGCCTATAGGTTCAAGTACTTACAGGATCGGAGATGTAAAAACACCGGTCAGGATCGGAAATCCGATATACAGGACTTCTTCAAAAGAACAGCTTGAGCAGGCGAGAAGGACGTTCGAGAACCTAACGTACACGGAAGGCCGGTTCACGCGGAAGCTCCCGATCGCGCTTACGATGAACGAACTCCCGGGCGGAAAACTCACGCTTTCGGCTGCGGTTATAGTTAACGAGATCCAGACAGGTACTGGCGATCCCCTGCAATATATAATTGTAGCAAGTGAGGAAGCGGGACCGTTCGAGCCCGATCCGGGCGCGTATCCGAAACGCGAGCGTGCGGCGAATTCCCTCATCAAAACCGGAAATACGCCGTTCGAAGTCGCTGAACTTCACATCAACGGTTCGCTTGAGCTGGACGTGAAAGCCGCGGATTTCAACGAGCTCAGAAGACGTACCATCGCGTCTCTCGAACGCAAGATGTCGGAGGGCAGGGATAAGCCGGCAATGAGACCCGATGCGGTGATACGCGTGAACGCGGCGCCGGATTCACGTGAAAGGGAAGAGATAGTCTTCTATAATTACAGAGATCTTCGCGACTGGCTGGATTCAATGCTTCTTGGCACTGCGGAGGGCGATGATGCGCCGGTTACCCCGACTATTGTGCTGCCTTTGTTCGAGTTCATGGAGCATAGAACTGAACTTGATGGCCTCGACGTGATCCCGTCGGTTTCAAACATAACACAAGGCGCGGAAGACAAATTCATAACATCGCGCTTTGAGGAAATCGTAAGTGTTGTGCGAAAAACGGGTATTTATATAGGTAATCTTAATTGGGTGACACCGTTCGCCAATGCCGGCTGCAGGGTATATGCCGATTCCGGACTCAATGTATTCAACAAAGCAACCGAAACCGCGCTCACGTCTCTCAGTGTGCTCGGCACCGCGCCGAGCCTTGAGGCCGCAGATATTTCGCAGGGGGCTTATCCTCTGATGGTAATGAGACATTCACCTGTGGGTGATGTGATAGTGAGAAAAGGCGGGAGTTCATTGAAGCTCGTAAAACCGGAATGGAGCAGCCAGACGTTCCTGATGCCGACGGACGCGCCTCCGTACTTCACCAGGACAGCGAAAGTATTTCACGACTAAATACAAGGCCACATACCGTGGCCTTATTTTTATGCAATGAACACAAGAAAACTGATTGACATGTCATATATTTGGTGCTATAAATATGAATATAAATTTATAAATATTCATAGGTATCATTAAGCATTCAGGGAGAGAGAAAAATGAAGAAGTCAACATCAAGCAAAATCTTAATTATCGCACTTGCGCTGATCATGGCGTTCGTGTTCACAGCATGCAGCAGCAGTTCCGGCAGCAAAGAAGCATCCGGTTCAGCTGAAGGCACAAAGGTATATAAGGTGATAATGGAGCCCACGTTCCCGCCATTCGACACAACTGACGAAAACGGTGAGCTCGCGGGATTCGACGTCGATATGATGAACGCTATCGCGGCTGATCAGGGATTTGAGATAGAATTCGCGCAGATGGAGTTCGGGGCATTGATCCCGGCTATTGAAGCGGGTAACGCGGATATCATCGCGTCCGGAATGAACGCTGAAGACCCCGAACGCCAGAAGAAAGTCGATTTCACTGATACATATTATGACAGCGGACTCGTAGTCATGGTAAAAGTGGACAACGATACGATCACAGGCATCGACAGTCTTACCCCCGATATGAAGGTTGCAAGCCAGACAGGAACGACAGGCGCAGATGCTTGCCAGGAACTCGCAGATAACGGTAAGGTAGCGGAAGCAGTCATTCTTGACGGTTTTGACACATGCGTGCTCCAGCTCAAGACAGACTCTGTACAGGCAGTTATCATTGACGCTCCGGTAGCAGCGAGCTATATGAAACAGCAGAGCGGCGAATTCAAGACAGTCGGTGACGTTCTGAACGCAGAGTCTTACGGAATGGCTGTACAGAAGGGCAACGACGAACTCAGGGAAAAACTGAATGCCGGACTCAAGAACATCGTCGAGAACGGTACGTTTGCTGAGCTTTGTGAGAAATGGGAAATGGCAAACAAGTTTGAATTTGCGGTATTGGCATAAAAACCGATGAAATAAAGAACACATACGGATCGTGACAACGATCCGTATGTGTGTCTGTATATAATTAATGAAAGAAAAACAATATGGCTAAATTTTTCGGTTATCTTTTACAGGGTATAACGGAGTCAGCCAAGGGTATTCCGTTTACCATCGGTATCAGTCTGGTTGCTGTCGTGATCGGACTGATCGTTGGTTTTTTGCTGGCGGTTATGCGCTCGTCCAAAATCGGCGTCGTGCGGACGATATCCAGGCTTTATACAGATATTGTACGCGGAACGCCGCTTGTCGTGCAGATATTCATATTCGTTTACGGCGTGCAGGTATTCCTGCAGGGTCAGGGACTGAATTTCAAATGGCCTGATCCGGCTATCCCTGCAACACTGGCATGCGGACTCAACAGTGCCGCTTATATGGGTGAGATAATAAGAGGCGGACTCGCGGCAATAGACAAAGGCCAGAGAGAAGCCGCCATGTCGCTTGGAATGACAAGCCGCCAGTCCATGCGCCTCGTCATTCTGCCGCAGGCGATAAGAATAATACTGCCGGCGATGGGCAATGAGTTCGTAACACTGATCAAGGAAACGGCTATCGTATCTTATGCGGGCGTACGCGACATCATGAGGAGAGGCGTACTGCTGTCGTCCAGGATATTTGAACCGTTCCCGGTCTACATCGGCGTCGCGATTGTGTACCTGATCTTCACGATCCCGCTGTCGAAACTTGTCGTAACACTTGAGAAGAGAATGAAAGTGGAGGCTGACTGATATGATTGAAATAAGAAACCTTCACAAATCCTTCGGCGAGATAGAAGTGCTGAAGGGAATTGACCAGACGATAGACAACAGCGAGGTGCTTTGTATAATCGGACCGTCGGGCGGCGGAAAATCCACACTCCTCAGGTGCATCAACCACCTCGAGAAGCCGACAAAGGGTGAAATACTGCTTGACGGTGAGCTGATAACGGACAAGAACCTAACCGAAATGCGCGAGCGTATGGGGATGGTTTTCCAGAGCTTCAATCTGTTCCCGCATCTGAGCGTGCTCGGAAATATCACTGTGGCTCCGATCAACGTTAAGCATGTGCCGAAAGAAAAGGCCGAGGAGAAGGCCCGCGAGCTTCTCAGAATGGTAGGACTCTCCGACAAGATCGACGCCAAGCCGCGTTCGCTTTCCGGCGGACAGCAGCAGCGCGTGGCTATCGCCAGGGCGCTTGCCATGGAACCGGAAGTAATGCTCTTCGACGAGCCGACTTCGGCGCTTGACCCGGAGATGGTAGGCGAGGTACTCAGCGTAATGCGGGATCTTGCGAAAAGCGGCATGACGATGGCGGTCGTAACGCACGAGATGCGTTTCGCCCGTGAGGTCGCGGACAAAGTCATCCTGATCGACGGCGGCGTGATTGCCGAGCAGGGTACACCTCTCCAGGTCTTCGACGATCCGAAGAACGAACGGACCAAGGCGTTCCTGAGGGCTTTGTAACAAAGGCTCCTTCCGGGACAACAATGTAAAAAAGCGCGCCTTCCGTAAAAGGCGCGCTTTTTTGTTTCAATGGTCTGTGCGAGGATCGAACTCACGACATCATGGTTGTGACCCATGCGCTCTCCCAGCTGAGCTAACAGACCGAATGTGAAAATGATTATACACCAACGATGGAAGAAATGC
>JAFOKI010000116.1 GCA_017419895.1 Eubacterium sp.
CTGTTCCTTTGCGCGGTCATAAAAGCTGTCGATGACTACCAGGATCTCCTGAGGCTCTCGGTCGCGACAGCCGGTAACGACCACAGGCTTGGCGCTAACGAAGCTCCGCCGGCAGTCATTTCAATATTCCTGGGCGACGAGCTTAACGATGTTCTGGAAGCTATCGAGACTGACACTCCATACAAAGGCTCAGAAAAAACGATCATGAAGCTCGGCGTGCACGCGCTCCCGAAATTCAGTCGCGACGCGACTGACAGGAACAGGACTTCCCCGTTCGCTTTCACGGGCAACAAATTCGAATTCAGAATGGTCGGTTCCGCAGACAGTATCGCCTGCGCGAACATCATGATAAACAGCGCTGTGGCGGAGAGCCTCAGGATCTACGCGGACAGACTTGAAGCAACTGATGATTTCGAGACAACTCTCCACGACATGATCAAGAAGACGATCACCGATCACAAGCGAATCATTTTCAACGGCAACGGATACGATGACGCGTGGATAAAAGAGGCGACAGAAGAAAGAGGTCTCCTGAACTACCGCACCACAGCCGACTGCATGCCGCATGTGCTCGATAAGAAAAACGTCGATATGCTGACTTCTCTCGGAGTATTTACTGAGGAAGAACTAAGGTCCAGACGGGACATAATGCTCGAAAACTACTGCAAGACAATTCTTATAGAAGCGGGCACCATGGTCGACATGGCGAGAACGCAGATAGCGCCGGCGGTGGAAGGATACGCGGCAGATGTTGCGGCTGCAGCGGCTGCAAAGATGGCTGTTTGCCCAAGCCTGACCTGCAAATATGAGACAGGCCTGGTCGAGAAACTTTCGGCCCTGGTCGACGAGATATCCGAAAAGACTGAGGCGCTCGAGGATGCGCTCATCAAAGTAGGGGATGCCGATGATATCGTCACCGAATCAGCTATGATCCGAGACGGACTTCTTCAGAAAATGTGTGAACTCAGAGTACCGTGCGACAAAGCGGAAGTGCTGACAGCGAGAGACCGTTGGCCGTTCCCGACGTATGCGGACCTGTTGTTCGGAGTGAAATAACAAAGGCGCCGAGCGGGCGTTAGGAACCGGCCGGTCTTTCCGGCCGGTTCAGGCGGTTCGCCCGCCCGGAAGGCACTTTTGTACATATACCGGGAGATTCAATATGTGTTCAATAATGACTTACTGCGACAAAGGCGCAGACATAGAATTGTTTAAAAGCGGGTTTTCCAGAACCGTCTCCAGAGGACCGGATGTCAGCCGCATAGTGGATACGGGGAAAGGTCTGATGGGTTTCCACAGACTGTCTATTATGGGGCTGACTCCGTCCGGCATGCAGCCATTTGAGCTTGACGGAAGTTATGTGATTTGCAACGGCGAGCTCTACGGATTTGAGAAGGTCAGGGAGGACCTGAAGAAAAAAGGCTACACATTTAAGTCGGACAGTGACTGTGAGATCATCCTGCCGATGTATTTCGAATATGGCACAGATATGTTCTCGATGTTCGACGCCGAGTTCGTGTGCGTGATCTTCGACGGCAGAACGGGCGAGTACATTGCGGCTAGGGATCCAATCGGGATCAGGCCTTTATATTACGGTTACGACAAGCGCGGGGTGATAATGTTCGCGAGCGAGCCAAAAAACCTGGTTGGGTTGACAGATAAAATATTACCGTTCCCGCCGGGATGCTACTACAAAGCCGGTGAATTCATCCGTTACTCAGACATCGCGGGCGTCGACGAAGTCTGTCATGACGACCTTGATACAGCTTGCGGAAAGATCCGTGAGAAACTTACGGAAGGCGTCAAAAAACGTCTGGTCGCGGATGCAAAAGTCGGTTTCCTGCTTTCAGGAGGTCTTGATTCTTCGCTCGTCTGCGCGATCGCAGCACGGGAGAGCAGCAAACCGATCGAGACTTTTGCTATCGGAATGAGTGAGGACGCGATAGACCTCAAGTATGCTAAACAGGTAGCAGATCATATAGGGAGCCACCACACGGAAGTCTATATGACACCTGACGAGGTGATATCTTCGCTCGATCGTGTCGTGGAACTTCTGGGAACGTTCGATATAACAACGATAAGGGCAAGCATGGGAATGTATCTCGTGTGCAAAGCGATACATGAAACCACAGACATCAGGGTGCTCCTGACAGGTGAGATATCGGACGAGCTTTTCGGATACAAATACACGGATTTTGCTCCGTCTGCTGAGGCATTCCAGGAGGAAGCCCAGAAACGTATCCGGGAGCTTCACATGTATGACGTGCTCAGGGCAGACAGGTGCATATCAGTCAACTCGCTTGAGGCGCGGGTACCGTTCGGCGATCTCGACTTTGTGAAATATGTCATGAGTCTTGATCCGGAGATGAAGCTCAACAAATACGGGAAGGGCAAGTATCTCCTGCGTCATGCGTTCGAAGGTCTCGGGCTTCTTCCGGACTCGATACTCTGGCGTGAAAAAGCGGCATTTTCAGACGCGGTCGGTCACTCGATGGTGGATTACCTGAAAGAATACGCAGAGACAGTCTATACGGACGAAGAATTCAAGGCGGGCTGTGAGAAATACACACACGCCAAGCCATTCACAAAGGAGTCGCTGCTCTACCGCGACATTTTTGAGAAATATTACCCCGGGCAGTCGGAGATGATCGTCGATTTCTGGATGCCCAACAAAGCCTGGGAAGGCTGCAATGTCGACGACCCGTCGGCGCGTGTGCTGTCCAACTACGGAGACAGCGGTAAATGATAAGTGCCCCGGACCTCACGGTCCGGGGATCAAGAGGGCCGCGCGGGGAACCGCGCGGACGTTCTATGTCTGGACGCAGTATGCGCGGAAATGATTCGCGCGTTCAAGTGCAAATTGGAGGTTTTTATGTGTGGCATCGTTGGTTTTACCGGTACCCGAAGCGCGGCGCCGATACTTCTCGACAGTTTGAAAAAGCTTGAATACAGGGGTTATGATTCTGCCGGTCTCGCGATAATGGATACAGGTCTGATTGCCGGGAACAAACCGGAAGGAACGATCACTGTGAGCAAGGTTCGCGGCCGGATCGCGAATCTTTGTGAGAAGACATGTGACGGTGAGCTGCTTCCGGGACTCACAGGAATCGGTCATACCAGATGGGCGACTCACGGCGCTCCAACCGAAGAAAACGCGCATCCCCATCTCAGCAACGACGGCCGGTTTGCGGTAGTGCACAATGGGATAATCGAGAACTATCTGACGCTCCGTGAGGAGCTTATAGCAGACGGTTATCATTTTGAGAGCGAGACGGATACAGAGGTAATTGTCCACCTGATCGAGATGTATTACAAAGGCAGCGTCCGCGACGCGCTCATAAAAACGGCGAACCGCCTGAGCGGTTCATATGCGCTGGGTGTGATCTGTTCTGATGAACCAGGGAAGATCTATGCGGTACGCGAAGCGAGCCCTCTGATCCTAGGTATCGGGATCGACGAGAACTTCTTCGCTTCCGATGTGACGGCACTGGTGAATCATACGAGAAACGTCATCTATCTGGAGGACGGGGAGTTTGCGGAGCTTTCGAAAGAGTCTATCCGCATATTCGACGTTTCCGGCCAGGTGATCCATAAGAAAACAAAACGGATAATGTGGGATGTCCAGGCTGCGGAAAAAGGCGGCTATGAGCATTTCATGCTAAAGGAGATCATGGAGCAGCCGGGAGCTGTAAAGGCGACGATCGCGCCGCGAATCAAGAACGGCAAAGTAGAATTCGATGAGCTTACAGATCTTATCCCGTATCTCCCCGGAATCCGCAAAATCATAATCACTGCCTGCGGATCGGCGTATTACGCAGGATGTGCCGGGAAGTACGCGCTGGAGAAACTTTGTAAGATACCTGTCGAGGTGCAGCTCGCAAGCGAACTCAGATACAGCGATCCGCTGATCGATGAGGAGACCCTCGTTATCGTGATCTCGCAGTCAGGCGAGACAGCTGACACGATAGCAGCCATGAAGGAATGCAAGGCGCGCGGCGCTAAAACGCTTGCGATAGTCAACGTTGTGGGAAGTTCGGTAGCGACGATTTCCGACTTCACGGTATATACATGGGCAGGTCCTGAGATCGCGGTAGCTACTACGAAAGGTTACACTACGCAGATCGCGGTGCTGTATATGATCGCTCTTTATATTGGCGATAGTCTTGGCCGCATCGACGGCGACTACGGAAAGATGGTCGAGACTATACAGGCGCTTCCGAGGAGGATCCAGCAGGCGATCGACATGAACCCGGGGATCCCTGCATTCGCTAAAAAATACCATGAGAGCAAAGCGCTGTTTTTCATAGGCAGGAACACAGATTATGCTGTCGCGCTGGAAGGCGCTCTCAAGATGAAAGAGATATCGTATCTTCATGCGGAAGCATACGCGGCAGGGGAACTCAAGCACGGAACTATAGCGCTTATTGAAGAGCATCAGCCTGTCATCGCGCTTTGCTGCAACCCGTCGATCATGGAGAAGACGCTCAGCAATATCGTGGAAGTCAAGTCGAGAGGCGCGGAGGTACTCGCCCTGACATTCAGGAGCAACCAGAAGATATTGTCGGTGGCGGATGACCTGCTGTTCATACCTAAGGTGGATGCATTGTTCTCCGCGGTAATAGAGATCGTGCCGCTTCAGCTTTTGGCGTATCACGTCGCGAAGGAAAACGGCTGCGACATCGACAAGCCCAAAAACCTCGCAAAGTCGGTCACGGTGGAATAGGAGAGTGAGAGTATGGCGAAATATATCTTTGTTACGGGAGGCGTGGTGTCCGGCCTCGGAAAAGGGATCACCGCGGCATCGCTCGGGCGGCTTCTGAAAGCGCGCGGCCTTAAAGTCGCGGCCCAGAAACTCGATCCATACATAAACGTGGACCCGGGGACAATGAGCCCTTACCAACACGGCGAGGTTTATGTCACCGAGGACGGCGCCGAGACAGATCTGGATCTTGGCCACTACGAGCGTTTCATCGATGAGGACCTCAACAAGTATTCGAACCTCACGACAGGCAAGGTTTACTGGAACGTTCTCAACAAAGAACGCCGCGGCGAGTATCTCGGCTCTACAGTCCAGGTCATCCCGCACATCACCAATGAGATAAAGGAATTTGTTTACAGTGTCGGCCGCAAGACTAACGCGGACGTTGTGATCACCGAGATCGGAGGCACGATCGGTGATATTGAGTCGCAGCCGTTCATCGAGGCGGTCAGGCAGATCTCGCTCGAGACCGGCCGGGAAAACAGTCTTTTCATACACGTTACACTGGTGCCTTACCTGAGCGGCTCGGAGGAGCATAAATCCAAGCCTACCCAACACTCGGTCAAGGAGCTTCAGGGCATGGGGATCCATCCCGACATAATCGTGCTGAGGTGCGACAGACCATTGGAAGAGTCGATCTTTCACAAGATCGCTCTTTTCTGTAATGTCAAACCGGACTGCGTGATCGAGAACATCACTATACCAAATCTTTATGAGGCTCCGCTGATGCTTGAAAAATCACGATTCTCGGATGTGGTCTGCCGCGAGCTCGGTCTTGAGACTCCGGAGCCGGATCTTGCGGAGTGGACAGGCATGGTGGAGTCGATAAACCGAGCGGTGTCGAATTGTGTCGAAATCGGCCTTGTCGGTAAATATGTCGGGCTCCACGACGCGTACCTGTCCGTGGCGGAGGCGCTGCGCCACGCGGGTTATTATCACAATGTTCACATCAATATCCGCTGGATAGATTCGGAAGGTATTACAAAAGATACCGTTTCCGAAACACTCAGCGGGCTTGACGGGATTATCGTACCGGGCGGTTTCGGAAGCCGCGGGATCGAGGGCATGATACTCTCTGCAAAGTATGCCCGTGAGAACCGGATACCGTATTTCGGCATATTCCTCGTCATGCAGATTGCGGTGATAGAATTCGCGAGACACGTGTGCGGCCTGGCTGACGCAAACTCCGGCGAGTTCGACGAACAGTGCAGGAACAAAGTTATCGATTTCATGCCCGGACAAAGCGAAGATATCGACAAAGGCGGCACTCTTCGTCTCGGCGCTTACCCGTGCGTGATCACGCCGGGCACTACAATGGAAAGATGCTACGAAGAGGGGCTGATCAGCGAGCGCCATCGTCACAGGTACGAACTCAATAACGATTACCGGGATGTTTTAACGGCGGGCGGAATGACGCTCAGCGGAATCTCGCCTGATGGCCGGCTGGTCGAGACGGTCGAACTCACGGATTA
>JAFOKI010000117.1 GCA_017419895.1 Eubacterium sp.
CACCAATAAGAGAACAGACGAATACGGCGGAAGTTTTGAGAACCGCATGCGTATCGTGCTTGAGATCATTGAAGACATCCGTAAAAAGTGCGGCCCCGACTATCCTCTCGGCTGCAGAGTATCTGTAGATGAGTTCCTTAACACTATCGGCGTGAATGAGGATTACATCCACATCGAAGACGGTGTCAAGATCTGTATGACTCTCGAGGCAGCCGGAGTAGATTTCATCGACGTCAGCTGCGCTCTCTATGAGACAGGTCTGATGGCGGTAGAGCCGATCTCCTTCCAGCAGGGATGGAGAAAACCGTTCGTAAAAGCTATCAAGGATCATGTCAAGGTTCCTATCATTGCGGTATCCTCGATCCGTGAGCCTGAAGTCGCGGAAGCATTCCTTGAAGAAGGCGTTGTTGACTTCGTAGGCATGGGCCGTTCGTGGCTCGCAGATCCCGAATGGGGCAAGAAAGTACAGGAAGGCCGCGTGAGCGAGCTCAAGAAGTGCATCAACTGCCTGAGATGTTTCGAGACGCTGATGGCATGGAACTCGCAGGCTATCCCGTTCCAGTGCGCAGTAAATCCGTGCACATGTAACGAATATAAGTACGGCGATCTTGAACCCGTTACGGGTGATTACAAAGTCGTCGTAGTCGGCGGCGGCCCCGGCGGAATGACAGCGGCTGAGACTTTGGCAAAGAGAGGCGTCAAGGTCACTCTGATCGACCGTCAGGAAGCGCTCGGCGGAACAGTCAACCTTGCAAAGAAACCTCCGCTCAAAGAGAGAATGGAATGGATCATGGACTACTTCAGAGACAGCCTTGGCAAGCTCGGAGTAGATGTCCAGCTCGGAAAAGAAGTCACAGCGGATGACATCGCCGCGCTCGCGCCGGATGCAGTAGTCCTCGCGACCGGTTCGAAATCGATCATCCCGGCTTCGCTCCCCGGCGTTGACGGAGACAATGTCTACACGATTGAAGAAGTCCTGACAGGCAAGAAGGACGTAGCGGGCAAGTCAGTCGCTATGATCGGCGCAGGTCTTACAGGTCTTGAAGCCGGTGAATATCTCGGCGACAAGGGCTGCAAGGTCACCTTTGTCGACATGCTCAAGGCTGCCGGCACCAACGCTTACAAGAACAATGTTCTTGACATCATGACCAGACTGAACAAGATGGACGTCGCATGGGCTCTCGGCCACGCGCTCAAGGAGATCCAGCCGGACGGCGTGATCGTTGAGAACGTCGATACAAAGGAAGAGAAGAAGATCGATGCTGAGGCAGTCGTTCTCTCGCTCGGCTACAAACCTGACCAGAGCCTGAAGGCAGCCCTCGAGGAAAAAGGCATTCCTGTCAAACTCGTCGGCTCCGCAATACAGGACGGAACGATCGGCCCGGCTACCACAACAGGTTACCTGGTCGGTGCGGAGCTGTTCAAAAAGCCTGCTAAGAGCTTTGTTATGCCGAAGGAAGATCTGATGGATTTCTGCAAGATTTCCTACATGAACGGACAGGAAGGTGTTTACCTCGCATACACCACTTATCCGGAAGCCATTGCCAAGATCCTCCCGGCACCGCTCAAACCGTTCTCGATCCCGGTCGTTTCGATTTCGTGCTGCCACATCAAGGATCCTTCCTTCGCGGATAATTACTATGAGACGATAATCGGTATTTACTGCACGTTCAACGGCCAGCTCGGTATGTATCCGGTGAGCATGCTGCTCGGCGGAGAAGGAGCTGAGATGGCTACATATCTCGGCCGCGACAATTCGTCCTATGCTAAGAAACTCGGCGCGGACTTCTTCATCCGCAAGACCGACGACGGCAAGGTAAAAGTCGGCGTGACCAGACGCGGTGAACAGGTACTGGATGTCGAGATGCAGCTCGGTCAGTACAACCACCCGCTGACACACATGCTCTATCAGGCACCGGCTCCGGGTAAGGAAACCGCAGGATCGGCGTATAACTTCCACTTTGACCGTCTGCCTGACGAGAACGGAGTCTGGAGATACACCAACACATGCCTCGTTTCTACTCTGATTAAGTACAAATATGATTCATGGGCGCCGGGCTACATCAACAAGCTCGAGGTCAATTCCACAACGGACGATCCGTGGGGCTGCCTGCCCGTCAACACGATCATTGGCGGCGCGTATGCGGAGAACAACCTCCTCATCACCAATCTCACGAAACTCGCGGATGTGGATGCTGCGGAGCTCATGCCGATGATTATGCCGGCATGGTATGACCAGACCACATTCATGAAGACCGGACGCAAATAAGGAACATAATTGTAACGGCGCGCCGGGACATTACCGGTGCGTCGGTTTTCGGAAAGGGGACCAGTAAAATGAAAGATTTTAAGGGCAAAGTAGCGATCATCACCGGCGCCGCTTATGGTTTCGGTAAAGAATTCGTAAAACAGGCTGCTGAGCGCGGAATGAAGATCGTCGCTGTCGACATCGTTGGTGATGAACTGGCTAAAACAGGTGAACTTGCAAAAGAACTTGGAGCTGAGGACATAGTATGCATCACAGCCGATGTAGGTATCTATGCCGACACCGAAAAAGTCGTTAACGAGACGATGGAGAAATTCGGACAGATCGACCTCCTGATGTGCAATGCGGGAGTTGCTGTTCCGGGAGCCGGCATCAATCTGCCGCTTCGTGACTGGGAATGGATCGTTCAGACCAACCTCATGTCGCAGATCTATTTCATGCGTCAGGTAGTGCCCATCATGATGAAACAGGGATGGCACTGCAATATCATGAACACCTGCTCGGTCGCGGGCGTTATCAACTTCACAGGTATGGTTCCGTATTTCACAACAAAGCACGCCGCTGTCGCGCTCAATGAGAGCCTGAACTATGAGCTCCAGGCTATGGGCGCAGACATCGCGATGGGCGTATTCTGCCCGGGCTATGTCCAGACACACCTCGACCACTCCGAGGAATACCGTCCCGAGCGCTTCAAAGCACCCGATGATCCATATTATGCGAGCGAAGAGTTCGCAAAGGGCCAGGCTGCCGCTAAATTCGTTATCGAGACAGGTTATCCGCTCGAAGGATTCGGCGCTACAGTATTCAAAGCGATCGAGGATGATCAGTTCTACGTCCTGACTCACAGAGAGTATGACGGAATGCTTCAGCTTCAGACTATGGAAAAACTCAAGATGAAAAATCCGAACCTCGCTGAACTCGTGGCTGCAATCAACGCTGCGAAAGAAAAATAACAGTTAGTTTGTCATAACGGTCCCCGTATGAGGGACCGGAACAAAGGTCTGTATGTATTAACAAAGCCCCGCGGCGGCATCTTTGATGGGATGCCGCCGCGGGCTTTTTATGTATAGGACTGCCTGCAGGCCCGGCAGGGCTTTGTTGTGAAATGAATAAATACAGCTATGCTCAAAATGAGGACAACGGGAGCGATATTTGATATAATACAGTTATCCGATAAAATCAGGATTATTGGAATGGAGAGTGGAAATGAAAAGAAGAGTATTACTTATCACTGCAGCTGCACTAATGGCGCTTTTGATGGGAACGGTCATGGCGCACGCTGCAGACATGTCGTATGACGCGGCGACGCATACTTATACGCTTAATAATACAACTTTGACCGAACCGATAGTACTCGAGGCGGACTCGACTATAATCGTTACAGGTAACAACTGGATCGATGACGGAGCAGGTCGTTGTATCGACGGCGTATATGATGAAGAAACATATAGGCCAAAATACAGCGTGACCATTAAAGGCGGTGGAACTCTGACTCTTTCCGGCCAGCTCTATGCGAAGGATTTCACATTAAACGGCGGAACCAAACTTGTTTGTGAGGGCCCGCCGGGAATCATTATGTATGGAGTTGCTACAGTTACGGATTCGGAACTTATACTAGAGCATGGCGCCATCAACAACTCCTCCTCCGGGTTGAAGAACACTTTCACGAATTCCAAAATAGAAACCAATCTGATGCCAGGGATATGTATGGGTGGTGACACGGTTCTGACGGACTGTGTCGTGTCAACGAACGATTCATGGATCTCGGTGAATGGGTATGGCTATGCGTTGTACATAATTGGCGGAAAATATAGTATCTCGAATGGTCGATCTCACTCCCCGGGTTTATACAGTTATTCAGGTAAGATTGTGATACAGGGTGCTGAAATCAAAACAGATACCTTCATGCAAGCCAAGGAACTCGAGATGACCGATACGACGTATGATGCGGCGATGTTTTCAGTTCATGACTACGGCATCCATATTTACGGAGATTGTGTTATTTCGGGGAGTACGCTCAACCTCAGCGGTGAGAATATGACTCACGGATTATATAGCGACGGACCTCTGACGGTAAAAGACGGAACAGAAATGACCATAAGCAGCAATATTCTCGGGCTCGGCAGTGACAAGTCTGTTACTATTTCACATTCTTCAGTTGACGTCAAACTCACAGGCGATCTCGTGAGCGGGGTGCTGTTTTCGAAGTGTGAACCAAGCTCGATCACGCTCGTTGAAACCAGGTTCACTAAGCCTGCGAACTGTGTGATAGCTACAGCTCCCGGCTCTGAATCTGCCACGGTGCTTGATGCAACCACTAACGAAAGAATAAGAGAAGCGACCTTGACCGCCGATCACAAGTGGGATGCCGGTACGGTAACAAAGCCCGCGACAACCACAGCGGACGGTGTCAAAACATACACCTGCTCTGTTTGTAAGGCGACAAAGACCGAATCTATCCCCAAGACAGGCGGAAGCGACGGCACAGCTTTCGGCCAGGGAGCCGATGCATCGGCAGCAGAAGCCGCGATCCTCGCTCTTAAGGACGACAAAGACCCGAAGGGTACGGCGTTCGGAATCCTCCAGCTTAAGGCTTCCAAGATTACCAAGAGTAGCATCAAATTGACCTGGAAGAAAGCCCCCGGTGCCAAGAAATACATAATCTACTCGAATGCCTGCGGCAAGGGAAAGAAATACCAGAAACTGACGACTGTGACCGGCAAATCGACGACTATCAAGAAAGTTGCCGGAAAGAAACTTGCAAAAGGTAAATACTACAAGTTCCTCATGGTAGCAGTCGACGCGAACAACAAGGTCGTTTCGACGTCCAAGACAGTCCATGCAGCGACGACAGGCGGAAAAGTCGGCAACCCGACTAAAGTCACTACCAAAGCCAAGAAGAACAAGGTAACGGTCAAGGTCAAGAAAACGTTCAAGCTCGCAGGCAAGCAGGTGGGCAAGAAAGTCAAGAAACACCGCGCTGTAAGCTACGAAACATCGAACGCTAAGATTGCTACAGTTTCCAAAAAAGGCGTGATCAAAGGCGTCAAGAAGGGCACCTGCAAAGTCTACGCTTACGCCCAGAACGGCGTATGCGCTGTGATAAAAGTGACTGTAAAATAGCAGGCTGATGCAAGCGAATCAGTATTTTCGACAAAATTTATAAACAAAGTCTTCCTGCAGCAAAAAAGTGGGGACTTTTCCAACGATTGCCGGCTCCGGTTATGAGCCGCTTCCGGGTCTGATAGAAATCAGGTATCGGAACCGTTGGAAAAGTCCCCACTTTCTTTTGTGTTTAGGGATTTGGTTATGGATTTAGGCAGTTACGGCTTTGTTGTGGAGTCAGTATGACACACGTTTTCTGGAGTCTATGGACTCATTGAAATGTTTTTCTGTCACTGTAACTCGCATTTGGTTTCTGTTATACTGAAGGTGTTCCGAAACATTCTTAAGAAACAGAGCGTGGTAAATTCGGCAACCCGATTAATTGTTACCCGGTATTTGTCGATTAGATGGGACACAGGGACGGATATCCTGTTATCCAAGCATTATTTTTTCAGTTAAAAAAGGAGTGTATGAAATGAAAGGATCAAACCGCATCGCATCCTGCCTGGCAGCAGGAATCGTCTGCCTCGTCCTTCTGTTTCTGTTCGCCGCTTCGGAAAACGTCTTTGCGGCCACGGGAACCATGGAGGAGAAGGACGGGGTCATCACGCTGACAAATTATAAAACTGACCAGCCGATCCAGATCGCCCCGGAAACTACCATCGTGCTCAATGGAGAAAATGAAATCAATCTTTCACAGTCGTCGGGGGACTATTGTCTTGTGCGCAGTGGCGGCAACTATGTTGAAAAACTGACGATCAAAGGGAGCGGCTCGCTAAAGACGAACGGTAAGCTGATTCCTTCGAACGAACTGGAGATCAATGGCGTCAAGGTCACGATCGATCATCCCTATGCGGGGTCACTGAGCTTAGACGACACCGTCATGGCAGCAAATAAAATAACGGTCTCAGGAGCGGAAGTAACGGTCACTACAGGGAATATGGCCGCCATGGGCTTTCCGGATGAATCTGTGGAAGTTGTGATCAAGGATCATTCTGTAGTGAATCTGAAAACAGATCTGTCATCGTATAGTTTTTTGGGAGGTGCTCTGACTGTTCAGGATTCCGATTTAAACGTGACCATGACCAGTAAAGGGGCTGAACTCATAGAGGGCAGTTATATTTGTGAGACTGTGTGTTTTGGCTCCATCAAACTCAAAAATGCTGATCTGAAAGTGAAGGGAGTTAATGTTATTTTCGATTCTTTCTATAATCATGAGATCGACCATTCCAGCCTGGTGTTAGAATGCGAAGATCAGAAGAACCCCCTCGTTTTCATTAACGGCGAAAATAATCTGATCTTGAAGGACGCATCCCTCGTTGAGCCTGCAGGAGGGAAATTCGTTGTGTCAGGGTATGAAGACTATGTATTGGCAGATGCAAATGGAAAAGCAGTAACCAAAGTGATCATTGAAGCGGATCATAAATGGGATGCCGGTAAAGTAACAAAGGCGCCTACCATGAATGCGACAGGAGTCAAGACTTACACGTGCGCTGTCTGCGGTAAGACCAAGACTGAAGCTATTCCGAAGCTGTCGTCACAGGACAACTTCAAGCCAGGTGCGGACGCATCTGTGGCTGAAGCCTGCATCCTCGCGCTTCCCAACGATAATGACCCCGCGGGATCGCATTCGGACTTCTCCAGCTCAAGGCTGCCAAGACAACAAAGTCTTC
>JAFOKI010000118.1 GCA_017419895.1 Eubacterium sp.
ACAGTCCTGCTCTGCGCCAACAATGTCGGATTCATGGGATTTGCGGTCGCAAAAGCTGTTTTCAACGACAGGATACTGTTCTTCGCCGTAATCTTCAATATACTCGCATCGATCCATGTTTTCGCGGTCACACCGCTCCAGATGCAGTATGGAAGCAACGAACCGGTTAAACGCGGCAATATACTCGCCTCGCTTCTGAATTTGCCCATCATAGCAACATTCACCGGACTGTTCTTTCTCTTTACACCGCTCTCATTGCCTAAGTTTGTTTTTGATACATTCGATCTGCTTGGAAGCGCCAATCTGCCGCTCTCAATGATTATAATAGGTATCCAGTTAGGCGGAAGCAACCTGATGAAGGTAATCAAAAACTACAAGCTGACTATCGCGGCGCTCATAAAAGTCATCGTGATGCCATTGATAATCTTCCTGGCAACTCTCCCGATGCCGATCTCATCTGAAATGAAACTCACTCTCGTGTTCCTGAACGCGCTTCCGAGCGCTGTGGTGGAAGCCGCCATTGCTGAAGAAAACGGCAAGAACTACAGGCTTCTCGCCGAAGGGATCATGCTGACCACCGCGATCTCGATCATAACACTTCCCATCATCTGCTCACTTATCGGATCTTATTACGGGATAGTTTAGGCTTCACCTTTTAACTCAAAGATTCATGCGGGAATGCCGGTTTCATCGGATGATTACCCTTTTGACTTAGAAATATAGAAAAAGGGCAGTGTTTTCAACGATCATGAGGTCTCAAACATACCGCTTCTCTTTATGAAGCGCCGGGACCCTTTTGGATCGTTGGAAACACTACCCTTTTATGATTACATATCGGATTTAGGGCAATGATCCCGTGCTATGCCGTTCGTCTTATGAGTTTATCATCTCTTCGAGCTTTGTTATCTCGCCCGGATCTTTCTTTTCGATCTGACCGGCGTCGCAGTAAGCAGCTATCTCTGCATCGAGCGGAAGCTGTACCGTTTTCTCGATACCCATGCTTGCCGCGATCTCATCAAGGTGGCTCTCGCCGAAAATATAATGTTCGCTGCCGCAGTCAGGACATTTGAAATACGCCATGTTCTCGACCAGCCCGAGTACCGGGATATCCATCATGGCAGCCATTTTTACGGCCTTCTCTACGATCATAGCTACGAGCGTCTGCGGTGAGCTCACGATTACGATACCATCGATCGGAAGAGACTGGAAGACAGTCAGCGCAACGTCGCCTGTCCCCGGAGGCATATCGACATACATTACATCGATGTCGCCCCAGATGACCTCCGACCAGAACTGCTCAATCACTCCGCCAAGAAGCGGGCCTCTCCATACCACAGGATCTGTTGCTTCGGGAAGGAGCAGATTCGTGGACATGATTTCAATACCGGTAGAAGTCGTTACCGGGATTATCATCTCTTCCTCTGTTCCCATCGGTCTCTCGGTAACACCGAAAGCTGCCGGGATCGACGGACCGGTTATGTCAGCGTCAAGAATGGCGACTTTCTTGCCTTTTTTCGCGGAAGCCACAGCCAGAAGCGAAGTCACTGATGATTTACCTACTCCACCTTTGCCGCTTATAACGCCTATGACGCGTTTTACGTTTGAATACTTGTTGCCCGGGACCCTCATATCCACAGGCTTTTCATCGCAGCCGCTCGCTGCTGCGCACGAACTGCAGTCATGATTGCAATCAGCCATTTCAAATTACCTCTCGTTATACAAATACAGTTAACGTTATAATTTTACCACAGAATCGGTATTATGACACAGCATTTTTGATAAAGCTACCCCGCAGATTTATTTGTTTTCCAGCACAAATAATTAGCACACTAATTTTGTTTTGCGGCTAATTTTTAGAAAATTCAGTTGACTTTTCAACGTTTTTACAGTAATATAATTGTACAGACAGAGTGTTGAGAAAAACACATGGGGCGCGACCCCAAATCTGGAGGAAAGGAGTGATGCCGATATGGTAATCAAATGTTACGGACCGGGAGACATATCAGGGCATGACTTCTCCTTCCGGGGGACAGATCGGTAGGATCGAACTCTAAGAGATCACTGAAGCGGCGAACGGCAAAGCCTGCCGCAGGACTGATCCGGTACCGACAGAGAGAACGGAAGGTACAGTGAGTCAGCCCGTAACAGAAGTTATCGTAATCTTGAGCGGAACCCGTGGATTTCACGAACGAGAGACAATAAGGTCGGAAATACCGGATCGGACATACCGCAGTTGATATAGATCGTAAGACTAAATTGACATAGATGTACGATATGTAACCTGAATACAACTGAAGAACTCAGTTTAAAACCGGCCGCGGGATGCGGCCGGTGTCTTTTTGTCTGACAAAGCCGGCCGCCCCATTGGAGCAGCCGGCTGCTTTGTTATATTTCAATTATCCTGTTCTCAGAAGCGATACGTTGGCACATGCTCCTGCTGGACTCGGCTTCGTCTCGATACTCCGGGTCGCCGGTACTGTAGTAGAGTTGCTCAAATATACTCTCTGATTCCCTGGCAAGATCAAGCCTCTCATCCGAAAGGACTGTCCTGCTGGCTGCGAGCCGCCTGATCGTGCGGGCAAGAAGGCACTTCACTTCCCTGCCGGCATTCTCATCCGGCTCATTTTCATCGATGAACTCTCTAAGTTCACGCTCGAGATCTTTGTACGCCATATACAGAAGCGACCGCATCTGCCAGACACGATGCGCTTCACTGTCTATCATGGAATCGCATCTATCACGATACATGCACACATTGCAAGGACCGTCCCCGACATTAAAGCCGCAGACGGTCCGTGATTCTGACTTTTTCGCTTCTTTTTCGATTTCTTTTTCGAAGCCTATCAGTTTTTCATATCGGTTTTTTAGGCCGGATGCTTTCATCAGAGCGGATTGCCCTGCGCATCGAACAGCGGCAGTTTCTCGAGGAACACGATATCGTCCCTGTCAGCCGCGCTGCCCTCGGCGAGAACTGCCATCTGGGCAACGACTTCAACATCACCGATCATATCGATCAGAGTCATCATGGATTTGAGCGATTCGCCCGTGCTGATGACGTCGTCAACGACCAGAACGCGTTTACCCTTGAGAAGTGCCGCATCTTCCCCGTCCAGACAGAGCGTCTGGATGTGATCTGTCGTGATGGAATCCACCTCGGTCGTGATCACGTTCTTCATGTAAAGTTTCTTGCTTTTTCTGAATACGAGATATGGTTTGTTGCCTGCCTGGCGGGCCATTTCGTAAGCGAGAGGAATGCCTTTTGATTCGGCCGTAACTATCGCGTCGAATTCCGGAGCCTTTGCCAAAAGAGCTTCTGCGGCTGCTACCGTGAGCTCGACGTCATTGAACATGATGAACCCCGCGATATAAAGCTCGGGATTAAGCGGACAAAGAGGCAGCTGCCTGGTAAGTCCTGCTATCTTCATTTCATAAAACATACTCTCCACCTTTTCTTTTCCGCCGGGCAGAACTGCCCGAGCGCCTATATGTCCGGTCCCGGAGTCAGGCCGCCGGGACCAGTCTGTTGTTCAAATACCGATGTTGATTTAGATGTGCAGTATAAGTTTGACCGCATAGAGCAGGAAGAGAACAAATACGACCCACATGATCGGTTTGATATCTTTCGCTTTGCCTGTGCAGACCTTGAGGATTACCCAGGACATCATTCCCCACATGATACCGTTTGCGATGGAGGAAGTGAACGCCATGAGTATAATAGCGAGGAATCCGCCGAATGTATCGGCAACGTCGCTTTCGAAATCCACGTTCTTGATCGCGGTAAGCATCAGAAGTCCTACCCATACGAGAGCCGGCGTCGTCGCGAAGCTCGGGATTGCAAGGAATATCGGGGACAGGAAGAGCGAGATCAGGAACAGAACACCCGTGGTAACGGATGTGAGACCTGTACGTCCGCCCGCTGCAACACCCGCAGTGGATTCAACATAGCTTGTTACTGTCGATGTACCTACAGCAGCTCCGAAGATCGTTCCTACAGCATCAGCGAGGAGAGCGCCTTTTGCGTTCGGGAGCTTGCCCTCTTCATCAAGCAGGTCGCCCTTGGAAGCTACGCCGATGAGTGTTCCGACAGTATCGAAGATGTCAACGAACAGGAACGAGAACACCACGATCGCGAAATCCACGATATGACTTGCGATCCATCCGAAGTCGAAATCGAAGATGTGCTTGTCAGCGGGGATCATCGCGGAAATGTCGAACGACGGGAATACAGAGAATACGCCCGCTTCAGGATTTACCGCGTACCAGCCGGTCACCTGGGCGATCATTCCGAGCACCCATGTGGCCAGAATACCGAGAAGGATGTAACCCTTTACATTATAGTGGTAAAGGATCGCTGTGATAAGGAGACCGATGATCGGGAGAAGTACCTGCGGAGTCGCGAGGTCGCCGAACGCGAGGAGCGTCGACGGGTCGTCCGCGACAATTCCGGCATTCTTAAGACCTATTATTGCGATGAATAAGCCGATACCTGCGGTAATTCCGTGCTTGAGGTTCGTCGGGATATCGTTTACGAGCTGCTCACGGAAATTGGTGAACGACAGAAGGACGAAAATGATACCTTCAACGAATACCGCTGCAAGCGCTATCTGCCATGGCGATACAGCGCCTTTTGCGGCAACTTCCGGAACTACAGTGTACGCGAAGTACGCGTTGAGTCCCATACCGGAAGCGAGCGCGACAGGATAGTTTGCGAACAGCGCCATGCATATGGTTCCGACAAAGGCGGAAATGCACGTCGCGGTGAATATCGATCCGCGGTCCATTCCGGATGCTTCAAGGATGTTCGGGTTAACTGCCAGGATGTAAACCATGGCCAGGAATGTGGTAACACCGGCGCCGATCTCGGTCGATACGGTGGTCCCGTTTTCCTTTAGTTTGAAGAACTTCTCCATAACTGATTACTCTCCTTCTTCACGAGCCTGCCGGTCTTTCGGAACGGCAGATCCAATAAAATAACATATAAAAACACGTTATTATTATATAACGAAATGGATACTCCTGCACGACTTTTTTGCTTTGTACTGAATTTCATTACGACAAAGCCGCGCCTGAACGGCGCGGCGGCAAAGGCTTTGTTCTGCCGATTATAAATATACAGAAATATGGATTATAAATTGACACATGTATCCCTGTGCGGTAAAATACAATTTATACATCTTTATTCCATGTATTTATATTTATACATTCTAAAATTGAGAGGTCAATCATGTCAGAGAAAAAGTTCAGCATGAGAACGGTGGTATCACTCGTTTTCATCGCACTCGCGATCATCGCGCTGATAATCGCAAAAACCACAACTACTGCAGACACTGTCGTCGGAACGGCATGGGCGCTCTTCCCGCCCCTCATCGCGATAGTTCTCGCGCTCATATCCAAGGAGGTCTACAGTTCCCTTTTCATCGGTATCTTCAGCGGTGCGCTGCTGTACTCCGGATTCGGTTTTGAAGGAACCGTCAACCACATATTCAACACGATTGTCGGCTACACGGACGAAGCCGGTGAATTTGTCGCCGGAGCCCTTACCGACAGCTACAACATGGGAATCATCATTTTCCTCGTACTGCTCGGCGCAATGGTCGCGCTCATGAACAAAGCCGGCGGCTCCGCCGCTTTCGGCGCATGGGCCTCAGAGCACATACACACAAGAGTCGGCGCCCAGTTTGCCACGATCGCGCTCGGCATCCTGATTTTCATCGACGACTATTTCAACTGCCTTACCGTCGGTTCAGTAATGCGTCCCGTCACGGACAAACACCAGATCTCCAGAGCCAAGCTCGCTTACCTCATCGACGCGACAGCTGCTCCGGTCTGCATCATAGCACCGATCTCATCATGGGCAGCCGCGGTCGCGGGACTCGTTGAAGGCTACAACGGATTCACGATTTTCCTTCAGGCGATCCCGTACAACTTCTACGCTCTCCTCACACTCGTATTCATGTTCACGATCGTTAAGAGCAAGACCGAGTTTGGTACGATGAGACGCCACGAGCTGAACGCCCTGAAAGGCGACCTCTATACTACAGAAGACCGCCCGTACGCCAACGCCGCGTCCGACGAGATCAGTTCAAAAGGAACAATGATCGACATGATCGTACCGGTCATTGTCCTCATCATCTGCTGCGTCATTGGCATGATCTACACAGGTGGATTCTTCGAGGGAGCCAATATCATAGAATCATTCTCGAACAGCGACGCTTCCGTCGGCCTTGCTTACGGATCGTTCTTCGGGATCATCTTCACACTGATTTTCTACATGATCAGAAGGATCATGTCCTTCTCGGACTTCATGGGCTGCCTGCCTGAAGGCTTCAAAGCCATGGTGCCGGCTATCCTGATCCTCACATTCGCGTGGACGCTGAAAGGCATAACGGACAGCCTCGGTTCGAAAGCATTCGTTGAAACCGTCGTTCAGGGATTCGCCGGAAACTTCATGGGACTTCTCCCCTGCATCGTATTCATCATCGGCTGCCTGATGGCATTCGCGACAGGAACATCCTGGGGAACATTCGGTATCCTCATTCCGATCGTCGTCAGCGTGTTCGGAAGCGACTACAACCTGATGATCGTCGGTATTTCCGCCTGCATGGCAGGAGCCGTATGCGGCGACCACTGCTCGCCGATCTCCGACACGACGATCATGTCGTCCGCCGGCGCACAGTGCAACCACGTAAACCACGTTTCGACCCAGCTCCCCTACGCTATCTATGTAGCGGCTATTTCTGCCATAACATACATCGTAGCCGGCTTCACCAAGAACGCGATCATTTCTCTCATCGTTGGAATCGTGATGACTATCGGACTCACACTCCTCATCAGATTCTGCGGCATGAAACTTGATCCGGACGCGGCAGCAGACGCAGAGTAACACATACAAAGCGACTTTTGGCCGCAGTCAGAGCATAAAAAGAGCAGCCTTCCGGCTGCTTGAGCAAGGGCAGCCGCACGGCTGCCCTTTGTTGTACCGTTACATCACTGCTCCTCTTTCGGAAGCTTTGGCACTTTTATCTTCTTCAAAAATCGCAGAGCGCCTTTGATGATATGACCGTTTGTCAGTTCAACAAAACCCTGTGCGTAATTATATGGCATCCTACGCCCCGCATTCATCGACAACGATCTCAGCGAATTGTTCTCCATTGCGCGCTTCATGAATAAAGCTCTTTTTCTCATATCGTTCTTTTCCGGACCGTCCGGCATGCGCTCCGCCTCTTTTATCTGCTTTTTAGCTATCGACAGCACTGCGTTGAACAGAATTCGGCCTATGAACGATTGGTTGAGATCCGTAAAGCGGGATTCCAATGTCACAGGAAATCTTGGCGGCTCCTCCGGCACGACGTATTCATCCGGCCATGATCTGTCATCTGTCGTTTCAGGTGTTATTGAAACGGTTTTAGACTCACCAGGTTCGAGGTATACCTTCTCAAATCCAGCTAGTTCACCGTTTATATAGAGCTGCGCCACTTCAGCGCCTGCGCGTCCGCCTGTGTTGGTGACGGTCTGTGTATACGTGTTTCCGGTCTTCTTCCATTCACCGGAACTGAATGTCGTGTAGCTCAGACCGAATCCGAAAGGATAACGGACCGGTATATCATGCTTGTTGTAGTAACGGTAGCCGACTTCAGTCCCCTCTTTATATACCTCTGTGATGTTCTTTCCGAAATCTTCAGCACCGGGTACATCCTCGTATTTTATCGGCCAGGTCTCTGCCAGTTTGCCTGACGGGTTTTTGACCCCAAACAAAAGGTCATACACTGCCTTACCGCCGTTCTGCCCAGGCAGATACATGTTGAGTATCGCGCTGACTTTATCAGCAAACGGAAGCTCAACAGGTGATCCGCCAAACAGTACCAGGACGACCGGTTTTTCGCTTTCACAAAGCTTTTCTATCTCAGTGATCTGGTTATCCGGAAGCCGCATATGCTCACGATCCAAGCCTTCTGATTCATATTCATCGGTGAGACCGCCAAAATACACTATTACATCACTCTCGTCCGCGGACACAGATATGATCCCGTGCGTCGAAAACACAGCCTCCGGCGTCGTTACCTCAGTAGGATTTATATTTGAGCTTCCTGAGCCTTGATAGCGCATAGTACCGAAAAGCTCACCGGCGATGTGAAGTTTTTCAGCGCCGCCAAGCGGCAGGACTCCGTCATTTTTGAGGAGTACCGCGCAGTCCGCGGCGATCTCAGCCGCTAGCGCATGATGACCTTTCCAATCGACCGGTTTTTTGTCTGCCGGAATACAGTACTTGTCAATCCACTTGAGAATGCGGATGCAGGCTTTGTCGATGACTTCCATCGGAAGACTCCCGTCCGCCGCCGCATCAAGTATCCATTTTCTGCAGATTGCTGTATCACCGGGCATCTCAAGATCCAGCCCAGCCTTCAGGCCATCAACGCGTTTATGGACTGCGCCCCAGTCGCTCATGACGACACCGTCGAATCCCCACTCATCTCTGAGCAAGTCTGTAAGGAGCCATTTATTCTCCGAGCAGTACACACCGTTGATCCTGTTGTACGCGCACATTACCGTAGCCGGCCGGGCATGCTTCACTATATATTCAAAGGGCTTTAAATAGAGCATGCGCATAGTCTTTTCCGAAGCCACGGAATTACCCATCAGACGGTAATTCTCACTGTTATTCAGCGCGAAATGCTTCACTGATACTCCCACGCCCTTTGACTGTACGCCTTCTACCAGTGCAGCGCCAAGGATCCCTGCCAAAAGCGGATCTTCAGAAAAGTACTCGAAATTCCTTCCGCATAACGGGTTCCGCTTGATGTTGACTCCCGGTCCGAGCAAAGTATGGACACCGTAAAAACGGCATTCTTCCGCGATTGATTCGCCCATTTTCCTCAGATTATCCGGATTCCATCCGCAAGCGGCCGCGGCTGCTGTCGGAAATGAAGTCGCAGGTTCCGATCGTGACACTCCGTTGTTCTCCAAATCAATCTGCTTTCTGAGACCATGAGGCCCATCTGCCATACAAAGCCCCGGTACTCCAAGCCTCGGGATCGGATTGGTGTAAAATGAATCCGTACCTGAAACCAGTGCCGCTTTTTCTTCTATGGTCATCTGTGACACGATTTTTTCAATGTCCACCGTTTCCTCCACTCCCTAACAGAATAATCTCTTTTGGATCCTACCCGGTCACTTTTTAGATCATAAGATGAATTATTCATTCTGATACTGCAAGGGCGGCCGCAAAGGCCGCCCTTAGTAGTTGAATCATTCAGCGAATGGCATTATCTGCCTTTCGCGCTGCCCGGCGCCTGATCAGCCCTGAGCAAGTTTGAGGTAGTTCGCAGTGCGCTCCTCGGAATCAGCTTTGCACTTGTTGTAGAGAGCTTCTGCAGTCTCGGGGAACTTGAGAGCGAGCGACGAGTAACGTACTTCGCCCATCAGGAACTCACGGAAGTCTGCTGTCGGCGCTTTCGAATCGAGTGTGAACGGATTCTTGCCCTCAGCCTTGAGACGCGGATCGTAACGGTAGCAGTGCCAGTAGCCGCACTCAACAGCTGCTTTAATGCGGAGCTGAGCGTTGCTCATGCCGCCCTTGATACCGTGGTTGATGCACGGGCAGTAAGCGATGATGATGGAAGGTCCGTCATAGGACTCAGCTTCTCTGATCGCTCTCAGTGTCTGCTGCGGATCGTATCCCATCGCTACCTGAGCGACATATACATAGCCGTAGCTCATGCACATCATGCCGAGGTCCTTTTTCTTGGTCTTCTTACCGGAAGCCGCGAACTGAGCGACTGCCGATGTCGGAGTAGCCTTGGAGGACTGGCCGCCTGTGTTCGAGTAAACCTCAGTGTCGACGCAGATGATGTTTACGTTCTCGCCGGAAGCGATTACGTGGTCGAGACCGGCATAACCGATATCGTAAGCCCATCCGTCACCGCCGACGATCCACTGCGAAGGCTTGAACAGATAGTCTTTTCTGTTGTAGATCGACTTGATCGGCTCAACCTCTGTTCCGGCTTTTTCCATGGCAGCGACGAGTCTGTCAGCTCTTGCTCTTGTGCCTTCTCCCTCTTCCCAGTGAGCGAGGCAATCTTCAGCTGCTTCTTTCAGTTCGCCTTCGGAAGCTTCCGCGAGTGCTTTGACCTTTTCAGCGAGCTCAGCACGGAACGCCTTTGTTCCGAGGAACATACCATAGCCGTATTCAGCTGTATCTTCGAACAGACCGCTTGCCCATGCAACGCCCTGTCCCTTCTTGTTCGGGCTCCACGGGTTAGCCGGAGCGCCGCCCCAGATGTGTGTGCATCCTGCGGAGTTCGCAATACGCATATGATCGCCGTAAAGCTGGGAGATCATCTTGACGTAAGGTACCTCGCCGCAGCCTGCGCATGCGCCGTTGAACTCGATGTACGGACGGTAGAACTGGCTGCCCTTGACAGTAGTCTTGTTCTTCTCGTCGAGTACTTTTTCTTTTACGCAATCCGTAGTGTAAGCCCATTCCTCGTTGATGGCGTCGAGTCTCGGCTCGATAGCTTCCATAGCGAGTGCTTTTGTCGGGCAGGTCTTGACGCAGACTCCGCAGCCTGTGCAATCGAGGCCGGAGATGGCCAGGTGATACTGCATTCCGTCGAAGCCTGTAGCTTTCTTGAGGCCATATCCTTCCGGAGCCTTTGCAGCTTCTTCTTCGTCAAGGAGCGTCGGACGGATAACTGCGTGCGGGCAGACTGCCGAGCAGCGGTTGCACTGTACGCATTTGTCGACATCCCACTTGGGAGCTTCGATAGAGATACCGCGTTTTTCGAACTTGGAGTAGCCCTGTACCCATGTTCCGTCTTCATGGCCTGTGAGAGCGCTTACCGGAACGCTGTCGCCCTGCTGAGCGGTCATCTTGTTGAGAACCTTCTTGAAGAATTCAGGCATATCGGCTTTGCCGTTGTCTGCAGCGTCTTCCGCGTCAGCCCATGCTGCCGGAACGTCGATCTTCTTGACCATCGTGACGCCCTTTTCGATTGCGGCAAAGTTCATGTCAACGATGTCCTGACCCTTTGTTCCGTAGGACTTGACAACTTCCTTCTTGAGGTAGTCAACAGCTTCTTCTACCGGAAGGATCTTCGAAAGCGCGAAGAATCCAGCCTGCATGATCATGTTGATACGTCCGCCGAGACCGATCTCTTTAGCGATGTTCACTGCGTCGAGTGTGTAGAACTCAGCCTTCTTCTCTACAATGCGGCGTTTCAATGCTGCCGGGAGACGTTCTTCGAGTTCTTCCGGTGTCCAGATCGTATTGAGGAGGAATACTCCGCCCTCTTTCAGGTCAGCTATGAGGTCATACTTGTTCACATAAGCCTGGTTGTGACATGCGATGAAGTTGGCCTTCTTGATCTGATACGAACCCTTGATCTCTTTCGGTCCAAATCTCAGGTGAGAAATTGTTACGCCGCCGGATTTCTTCGCGTCATATGCGAAGTAAGCCTGTACGTTGTAGTCCGTGTGGTCACCGATGATCTTAACTGCCGATTTGTTGGCGCCGACAGTACCGTCGGAACCGAGTCCCCAGAATTTGCAGGAGATGTTTCCTTCCGGTGTGGAGTCGAACTCTTCCGGATATACCGGGAGCGACAGATTTGTAACGTCGTCAACGATACCGACAGTGAATACTTTCTTGGGCTCAGCTGCTTCAAGATTTGCATAAACTGCCATGGCATCCATCGTCGTGAAGTCTTTTGAACCAAGTCCGTATCTTCCGCCGACGATAACCGGCTTTCTGTCGGAATCCGCAAACGCGAACTTGACATCCATCAGGAGAGGCTCGCCCATTGCACCGGGTTCTTTTGTTCTGTCGAGAACAGCGATAGCTTTTGCAGTTTCAGGAATAGCTGCGAGCAGTTTTTCGCCAACGAACGGTCTGTAAAGATGTACTTCTACGAGACCGAACTTCTTGCCGCGAGGATTCCAGTAATCAAGCAGCTCGCGGATAACGCCTGCGGAGGAACCCATCGTTACGATGACATATTCTGCCTCGGGATCTCCGTAGTAGTTGAAGAGTTTGATATCCGTTCCCGCGATCTCGTTGATCTTGTTCATGTATTCCTCAACGATGCCGGGGACTTTCTCATAATAAGTATTAACGGATTCTCTAACCTGGAAGAAGACATCCGGGTCATCTGCGGATCCTCTGATCTGCGGATGATCGGAGTTCAAAGCGTTCGCGCGGAAAGCGTCGAGAGCGTCCCAGTCGACCAGTTTAGCAAAATCTTCATAATCGATGAGATCGATTTTCTGATATTCGTGGCTCGTACGGAATCCGTCAAAGAAATGCAGTACAGGTACTCTGCTCTTGATCGCCGAAAGATGAGCGATAGCAGCCATGTATTCAGCCTGCTGTACAGTACTTCCGACCATCATCGTGAAACCTGTGTTACGGCATGCCATAACGTCCTGATGATCGCCGTAAATCGAAAGAGCGTTTGAAGCGAGCGCGCGGGCACTTACATTGAATACCGCGGGAAGAAGTTCGCCCGCGATCTTATGCATGTTGGGTATCATGAGCATGAGTCCCTGGGAAGCTGTGTAAGTCGATCCCAGACCACCGCCCTGAAGTACACCGTGGAGCGCGCCCGCAGCACCGCCTTCGTGCTGCATCTCGCGGACCTGGACGGGCTGACCGTAAATGTTCTTACGTCCGTTGGCGCTCCATTCGTCTATCACTTCCGCCATTCCGGATGACGGTGTGATAGGATAGATCGTAGCGACCTCGGCAAACGCGTAAGAAGCATACGCTGCAGCGGTATTTCCGTCCATCGTTGCTCTTTTGAGTTCTTTTGCCATTACTAATCTCCTCCTACATTTATAACTATAAGTTTATACGATTTTATCCGGCCTTTGCCATCATTATTCAGACACAACAATAAAGGCCATCAATACCCCTTCCTCTGTCTATTATATGTTTCGCAGGCTCTCAATTCAACATCGCAGGGGGTAATATGTTACATATTTCACAACTGCAGTTTCAGTATGTTAAAACCGCTAAAAACTGTTGGAATTTTTACCCAACATTTTCTTAATTCGTGGCATTTAGCGAGAAACCTGTCGCCAAATCTTCTGTAGAAACAAAATGCCGCCAGATCCAAGCGAAGCTGAGCGGGCTGCGGAAAAGAAAAGGCCTTTCCCCGTGATCGAGAAAAGGCCTTCGTATAACGATCATGTATATGTGCGTATTATCTCTTCAGCGACTTCTTTCTTTCTGATGCATCTGTCCATCGCCTGCTTTTCGATGTATCTGTGCGCCTCCGGTTCTTCCATTTTAAGCTCCGAAATGAGAAGCCATTTGGCCCGGTTGACAAGGCGGATCTCCTCCATCTTTTCTTCAAAGGAGAGTGTTTTCTTTTCGATTTTCCTGAGATTCTCTCTGGCACTCGCAAGCCAGTCAAGCGCGATAGAAAGAGAAGAAACTGTAACGGGTTTAGAGAGGAGGAACACTCCGTTCGCGACTGCCTCGTCACGGATATCCTGCGCTGTCTCATCACGTACGAGAAGCAGAACAACTGTGTTTCTGGATTCCGCGATATTCAGAGCGAATTCGATTCCCGTGGCATCTTTCAAAGGCGAATTGATTATGACATGGTCATAACTCCTGTCGCCCCATGCTCTCCGCGCCGCGTTTATACTCGTGACAAATCTTACCGGTTCAAAATGCGATTCCGGCAATAGAGAAGAAAGAGCCGTATTCATTTTTTCTGCCGCGGATACAACCAGGACGCTGTAGACCCGCTCTTTCATACTCATTTGTCTCCGATACCCCTTTTAGACTTCAACAAAGCCTTTTGCCCGAAGCGCTTTTCCCTGCTTTTCTAAAAATCGTGCTGTTGTTTTACCGGTCGCAGTAGATCGCAAGGATCTCCTGAGGGATTATGCTTTTTATAAAATCACTCCCGCATGCAATCCTGCACGCATCCTCATAGCTCCCGGGAAGTCTCTTGTATTTTGCAAGGACATCCGGCGAAGCTTTGTAGAGATTTATATCAGCCGGCGCCGGAAGGTCCGGATCGTTCTCGATCCCATCTAGCGCGGCATGTATCATCAGCGCGAACGCGAGATACGGGTTAGCCATCGGATCCGGCGATCTAAGCTCGGCTCTTCTGAATTCCCCGACAGCAGCCGGGATCCTTACGAGCTGTGAACGGTTCTCCGCTGACCATGTGATATACGCGGGAGCTTTGTTCATACCGAGTCTCGCATAAGAATTCTCGGACGGATTCAGGAACATCGTCATCACTTCCGCGTTTTTCAGGATACCGGCGATCATCTTGTGGAATACCGAATCATCGAATTCGCCTTTTACGGACATATTGATGTGGAATCCATTGCCGGGACTATTCTTTAACGGTTTTGCGGAAAAATCAGCCTTGAAACCGTTTTGCTGCGCAACTGTTCTGACGACACGCTGGAACATCATAGCGTTGTCAGCCGCAGTGAGAGCATCGGAATACCTGAAATCTATTTCATTCTGTCCCGGGCCTTCTTCGTGATGAGAGCTTTCCGGATATATCCCCATTTTTTCAAGAGTCAGGCAAATCTCACGGCGGACATTTTCTCCCCTGTCTTCAGGAGCTATATCCATATACCCAGCACGATCACACGGCACGTCTGTCGGATCGCCGTTTTCATCCAGGCGGAAAAGGTAGAACTCCTGCTCAGCTCCGAATGTGAACTCGAATCCTGCATTTTCGGCTTTCGCGATCGCCATCTTGAGGATATTTCTTGTATCACCAACAAAAGGCGTCCCGTCCGGATACGTTATGCCCGAAAACATCTGCACCACACGGCCGTGTTCCGGTCTCCACGGGAGTGGCATAAGAGTTTCCGGTTCCGGATGCAGCAGAAGATCACTGTGCGTCTCATCCCCGAACCCCGCCGTCGCTGAAGCATCGAACGCGATACCGTATTTAAAAGCGCGCGGAAGCTCATCCGGCATTATGGAAATATTCTTTTGTTTGCCAAAAACATCACAGAAGCCCAGGCGGATGAATTTTACATCTTCTTCCTGTGTAAACTGGATGACTTCTTCTTTTGAGTATTTCATGGCTGCCTCCAAATGATCACAACTGGATCAAGATCTGCGTTCCATTTCCTGCTTGCGGCTTTGCCATGCTTTGTCTGAGCACTTGCATCACCGCTTTATAACTTTATTATTATATCATATTACTGCAACAAATCTACCAGTCGGCGGGCTGCTTCTTCAGTATCCTCCCGGCTCCCGAACATCGAAAAGCGGAAATAGCTTTCTCCGCAGGCGCCGAACCCCTGCCCGGGAGTTCCGACAACCTGTATCTCATTAAGGAGATAGTCGAAAAATTCCCAGCTCCCCATACCATCGGGACATTTCATCCATACATAAGGAGAGTTTTTCCCACCGCAGTACCATATGCCGAGCTGGTCGAGCGCTGCAGTCATGACAGACGCATTCCCCTTATATACAGCGATGTTCTCTTGTATCTGCCGCTGCCCCTCCGGTGTGAATACAGCTGCTCCTCCTTTTTGGATAATGTAAGAAACGCCGTTCGTTTTGGTCGTCCTGTTCCTGACCCACATGTCGTTCAGACGCATACCGCTGCGTACGAGTGCCTTGGGTATCACCGTATAACCCATCCTGGTCCCCGTAAATCCCGCAGTCTTGGAAAGTGAGCATATTTCAATCGCGCATGTTTCTGCGCCATCAATCTCGAAAATGCTATGAGGAAGTTCCGGATCCTCGATGAACGCCT
>JAFOKI010000119.1 GCA_017419895.1 Eubacterium sp.
ACGCCCCATCAGGACGTTTTCGAAAGGTATGACCAAACAAGCTGCTTTTTCGCTCGTCTTATCGACCATGCCCGATTATCTGCTGCTCGACGAGCCAATCGACGGTCTCGACCCGATAGTCAGGAAGATCGTGTGGCGATACATCGTGAATGACGTATCGGAAAGAGGGACTTCAGTCCTGGTATCTTCTCACAACCTTAAAGAAATGGAAGACATCTGCGACTCCGTCGGGATCATTTCAGCGGGCAGGACGATACTCGAGCGCGACCTCGATTCGATCAAAGACAGCATCTGCAAGGTCCAGCTCGCCTTCCCGAGAGGCGAAGCGCGCGAAGCCGACACGGCCGGCCTCGATGTCATCCACAAAGAACGTCACGGCACAGTCGAACTCCTCATAATCAAGAATGATTTCGAGACAGCCGAGAAGGTCCTGCTTCCGCAGGGGCCGGTACTGTTCGACATACTGCCTTTGTCATTGGAAGAGATATTTATATATGAACTGGGAGGTGAAGACAATGAGATCAGGAAACTCATTTTTTAGCTTCTCCGGGGCGTCGATGAAAGAGGATCTGAGAAGATTTCGCATCCTCCCCGTAATCACGATCCTGGCGTATTTCGGATTTGCGATCCTGCCGATCCTTCTGAATTACACCAGCTGGGAAAACATCAGCAATTACACGGAAACCGTGCTCACCAACAGGAACATCATCATAAGTATGATCCAGATCGCATCGGGTATCGGGATTTCATGCGCGGTATTCGGTTATCTCCACGATACCGCTTCCTGTGTCGCGAAACACTCAAAACCCATCACCCGTAGCGGACTGTTCTGGTCATCTTTCACATCCGGGATGATCATGATCGCGATCCCGATCATAATTACCGGAATTGCGCTTTTCGCCGTATCCGGAGCGTCTGCGTCACCGGACTGGCTGGCATCACAAAGCATGTACGATTTTGACACCGCGGCAAAAGCATCGCTTGATGTCCTCACCGCGCCGAATATCCTGATATGGATGCTGCACAGCCTGCTCCTGTCGTTCTACGCGTTCGCGTTCGCCAATCTAGCCGGAATACTTGCGGGACTCGATATTATCCATCTTCTTCTCGCCGGATTCCTCCTTGGCGCGCCGAGTTTGATCGACGCTGTGATCAATCTTCTGAAAAGCGTGTTCCTTTATGGGTACGCGGAAGATTTCGATTTCACGATGAAGCTGTCACCGTACCTGTATCTCCATGATTCAGAGAAGTTGACGGCAAACGACATTCCCGCGATGCTCATCTATCTCGCGGTCGGTATCCTTGTGACGCTTCTTGCGGTATTAATCTACCGCAGGATCAAGCTGGAACGCGAGAGAAGCTCACTTGTCGTTCCGCTGGTAGCCGATATCCTGGTGATCGCGCTGACATTCGTGAGCGCAACCCTGCTCGCGCTCCTGATACTCGAACTCGGATACGGAAACACGAACGGAAAAGAAACCGCATTCCTTATCCTGGTCATAGTGATCAGCCTGATCTTCTTCCCGCTGTTCCGGATGATCGCGGACAAGTCGACGAGGATCTTCCACCCGAGGACCTTTGTCAACCTGGTGATCTATGCTGCCATTGCCGCATTAGCATTCGCGTTCACGGTATTCGATATCTCGGGATTTGAGAACCGCGTACCCGATGCATCCGATGTGGCCTCGGTCGAGATCACATCGGGATACAGCTTAAACGGCAGCATAACCGTAACAAGCCCGGAATCCGCCGCACTCGCCTGCGAGCTTCATCAGCGCATAGTCGACAACAAAGATGCCGTCGTTCCGGACGGAGAAGAACAGCTCTTCAATTTCGGTGTCAGATATACGACCAAGAGCGGTAAAGTAATCGACCGCAATTACCTCTCCGTTCCGCTCCAGGCAGAAAAAGAATACGCCGCGCTGTATGAATCGAAAGAGTTCAGGGAAAACGATATAATCGATACCACTCTCATCGACCGCGCTTTGGACACACTTGTCGTCCAGTACTATGAATGGTACAACAGCGGCACAGAGGATGAAGAGATATGGAACACGTATGACGCGACCGATGTGAAAAAAGAGGACATAAAAGCCCTGACGGAGGCGATCAACGCCGACCTGAAAGCACGCAATTTCAAAGACGCCAAGGACAGAGACAGTCTGTACGGAACCATCGAGTATAACAACGAATACTATACCGTTCCGGATCCCGCATGCACGGAAGATGTGTTCTTCAATATTGCCGTTCACCCCGGCGACAGCAACACAAAAGCTTTCATAGACGCTCACCCGTATATGCGCGACTGGACGATGTCGGGCGGTATGGGACCGGCCTGACAGTTAACACAAGGCGGTGAAGATCCGGAAACAAAGCCGCTCCGCGTCTAAACAAACCAAACCGGAAGCAATAAACAAGGATGATATGATAGTCAAACAGGCGGGCCTGAAGGCCCGCCTGAACTTTTTGCATTATTCCGGGCATGAGCCCGTTTTACCGGATATTACTTATTCCGAAGCCTGCTCGTCACTGCCGGCAGCGGGAGCGTTTGCCGCGGCCGCATGAGTCAGAAGACTCGCATTCTGCGGAGGCTCCGTCCCGAGCAGCTTCTTGTAACGGCATATCTTGTCGTTACAGTTTTCGCAGCGGATCGTTTTGTTCGAGCCGTACCAGAATCTTTCGGGATGCCTCGCATAGAGTATCTCCCAGTGGATCAGCACTACCACAGATGTGAAGAAGAGCGACCAGCTCAGGAAGCTTTTGATGAACAGCATGGGAGTGAACATCATGAAATGACCCCAGTCGAATATGCGGCAGTTAACGCAGCAGCGGTTCTTCATGATGAAACGCTGGAACGGGCAGAAGAACATGATGCATATATAGTCGCTAAGGTAATAGAACACCGTGAGCATGAAAAGTTCGGCTTCCGTGATCCAGTGAATCAGATAGAAGAATCCCCATATTGCATTGAAGATAAGCCAGACGAGAAGGACCATCCAGGCTTTTACGTTCTGATCCTGCACAAACTTCAGGAGCTCATAATCCGAGTAATCTGTGTCCGGAACGTAGCTTTGTTCGCGCGATTTCCTGAGCGCCATCGTCAGCCTGTTGCTCGGGAAGATATGGGTGATCATGATGCTCATGAAAACGAACCAAATCAGATGGAGCGGTGTGATTCCCGCATGAATCTCATGTTTCAGTACCGCAAGCATCCATTTTCTGTTGTAGATGTACATCAGAAGAAAACCCACGAAAACAAATACCCGGAATGCAAAGTGCAGCAGATATCTGTTCATCATTTTGGTTCTCATTCGACCACTTCCTTCTATCGGTCATTGATTGCCGCATGACCTGCGGCGATACGCCGCGGAGCGGCTTTGTTGCAGTTTAATAGCTATTTCCTGTCGATCAGAAGTTCGACGACACGTTCGAGTTCATCCCTGATATTGATGTGCTGCGGGCACACTTCCTCGCATGCACCGCATTTCAGACATTCGTTCGCGCGTCTCTTGCCATGGAGGCCTTCTACGATGCTCTCGCGCCTGAGCGCCTCTTTCATGTTTCCGAACACCAGAAGGTCGTTGACCGCCCTGAACGAAAGCGAAATGCCTATATCCATCGGACATACTTTTGAGCAGTAATTGCAGCCTGTGCAAGGCACCATCGGAATCTTGGCAAGTTCTTCTCTTGCGCGTTCAACTGTCGCGACCTGCTCATCCGTGAGACCTGGGAAGTTCTTCATCGACTTGAGATTGTCTTCCATCTGCTCGATGTTGCTCATGCCCGAAAGCACAGCGATGACTCCTGGAAGGCTTGCCGCAAATCTTAGCGCCCAGGACGCCATGGAGGAATCCGGTTCTGCGGCTTTGAAAACAGCCGCTACAGGTTCCGGAAGGCTCGCAAGCGATCCGCCCTTTACCGGTTCCATTATGACAAGATCCTTGCCGTATTTTCTGACCATTTCATAGTTCGCGCGCGCGTATACCGACGGATCTTCCCAGTCCGCATAGTTTATCTGAAGCTG
>JAFOKI010000120.1 GCA_017419895.1 Eubacterium sp.
GACGGCACGGTGAAGGTGATACCCAAATTCATTCCGGGCAGCGAAGTGAAGGAGGGCGAGAACATGGTCTCCTTCACTAACAGATATGATGACCGTGGTAAGTACGGTTACGGCGCAACTAATACTTATACCAAGGACGATAACGGATGGAACTGGACGAGTGGGGAAACCACGGTACCGGCGGATATGGGGTAAGGAGGTGAGAGCGAATGAAAAGGAATAAGATACTGATGATCGCAGGAGCGATGATCCTGATCATGGCTCTCTCCGTACCGGCTGCGCTCGGATACTTCACGACGTATGTAAGAGTACCGGGAAGTAAAACGCTGAGCCTTTCAGATGGTACGAAAATGAAAGAAGAAAACGTGAGCGGCAAAAAACATGTCGTTATCACTGCCGATGAAGACTCCGACCCCGTCTTTGTAAGAGTGATAGCATATGCGCCGACAGACATCGAAAAACTGCTCGTGTTTGAAGGTGACGGCTGGAATAAAGGCGATAACGGATGGTGGTATTACGGACAGCCGCTGAGTAAAGGTCAAAGCGCCGCGATAGACATATCGCTTCCGGAAATCGAGATCGACAAAACCGATTTCAACGTCGTGGTCATGCATGAGTATGTCCCTGCAGTGCCTGACGGAAATGGCGGGCTCACTGCGTACTGGGAAAACACAGATCTCATTGTGACGACCGGGGAAGGAGGCGGTAACTGATGAAGAGCAGGAAATACTCTAAAACGATCATCGCCTTTGTTGCGGCACTTATCATCGTTCTTGCTGCAGGAACTGTAGGAGTAACGCGGTCAGCGCTCTCGATATTCTCAGACGAATACCCCATGCAGTTTGAGATGTACCACATCGGTATCACACTGAACGAGAACGACAAACCTCTCGCGTGGAGAAACTACCTTGAAGAAGCGTGGCATACAAATGCCGAGGCGTCTCTTCTCGGTGGGATAGAGAAGTTCTCGTTCGGGACGACATACGATGAGAAACTCTCTGTCACAAACAGCGGAGCGGTGGACGAATACGTAAGAGTCACGATATACAAGTATTGGCTGAACGAGGACGGGAGCAAGGCGCAGGACCTTGACCCGGGATTCATAGACATTAAACTCGTAGCCGGAGACAACGGCTGGATACTCGATGACGAGTATTCGGGAGACGGAGAGAGAGTAGTGCTCTACTACACCAAGCCTCTTTCCGGAACAGAGAGCGGAAATTCGGAGACCACACCGTACTTCACGGATACGGTAACGGTGGACGGAGATGTGAAATTGTTCGTAACCCAGACAGAAACGACAGTCGATGACGAAGGTTACACGGTAGTCACCAACAAATACACGTATGATGGAAAAACATTCTGCATAGACGTTCAGGCTGACGGAGTACAGACGCATAACGCTGAAGATGCTATAAAAGGCGCGTGGGGACGTACAGTCACGATAGATGAAGAAGGCATACTAAGCCTGGAGAAGGAGGCGTGATCATGAGAGAGATTAAAAAGACCATGAGCGCGGCCATCCTGATCTTGACGCTCATGCTCGCAGTGATACCGGCAGCCGTTCCGGCATTCGCTGACACATACCCAGCTGAAGACAATGACTGGGAAGTCACATTCAACGGGAAAGAGATAACGAGCAATTACGACTCCGATGAAATGGCGAAAGCGCTGAAAGGGATGGAGCCGGGAGACGACGCGAAACTCGAATTCACACTGAAGAATGACAGTGACGGCGAAGTCGACTGGTGGATGGAGAATGAGGTCATCAAGAGCTTCGAAGACGATAACAAATCGGCTGAAGGAGGAGCTTACACCTACAGGCTCACATATTCACCTTCAAAAGGGTCTGACCAGGTGCTCTACACGAGCGAAGCGGTAGGAGGAGAGCAGAAGAAAAGAGAGGGGCTGCATGAAGCCACAGACGCTCTCGATAAATACATCTGGCTTGAGACGATGGACGCGGGCAGCGAAGCGACGGTCACGCTGGAGTTTGCGATAGACGGTGAGACGCAGAGGAATAACTATCAGGACACAATAGGAAAGATCAAACTGAACTTCGCCGTTGAGATCCCGAAAGAAAAAACGATAGTGACATCACATCCGGATACAGGCGACACAGCAAAACTCAAGATGTACATCATACTGGAAGTGTGCGCGGCGCTCCTTCTGATATTCCTCATCATTTACGCGAGGAAGAGTAGAAAGGAGGGTGAACAGTCATGAGAAGAAGTGAAATATCAAGAGCTTTGTTCATCCTCGCTGCAGCAGCACTGCTTATCTGCATGTTCGCCGCAGGCAGTACATTCAGCGGAAAGGCATACGCGACCGAGAAGTACAGGATAACTGTATCGGGAGGACTGCACGGCACCGTAAACGGAAAGGATAAGGTTGACGTTTATCTCGCGCCGGGAACCGAGTGGAACCCGAACGATTACACAGTTGAAGTGACTGATGATAAATACTATTTCAAGGGATTCCACGTGAGCGGCATTGAAGGGACGCTCGAAGGCGCGCAGGCGGCAAACGAAGACAGGATATATGTCGCGGACTACGGTATCAAGGGAGACCTGGTGATGTACACGATCAGGTTCGTGGATGACAAAGGCAAGACCCTGATGGCGAACATGACCGCCTACGGAAAGGTGGGAGACAAACCTGTCATAGCCTATAGATATATCGACGGATATCTGCCGGAGACATACAACCTGACAAAGACGCTTTCCTCTGACGAGGACGAGAATGTATTCACATTCAAATACTCTAAGAACGAGGGGACGGTGAATTACGAAGAGGAAGATGACAATGGCAACGGCGGAAACGGAGCCGGAGGAAATGGCGGAAACGGCGCTGCCGGTGGCAACGGACAGAACGGAGCCAATGGTAATGCCGGTGGCAACGGGCAGAACGGTAATGATAACGGAACCGACAATATCCAGGACCTCGACGATAACGATACTCCGATGACAGACGGAACGGACGTGAACGGAGGAGACGGATCCGGGAAGAGCGGCGACGAGACGATAATCGACGGCGATACACCTAAGACCGCAGCAGGTGAAAGCTTCTTCAGACCCTGGATGTTCATCCCGCTGGCTCTTCTGATAGTGATAGCCATCGGAGCGGTGATCTTTGTGATAAAGCGTGGAAAACAGGAAGAGTAATGGAAAAGGATGCAGAAAGACAAAACAGTTTTGCGGCTGTGATCCTTAATACTCTGGGGGTAATCCTGATACTCGCGGGACTCATCCCTGCGCTCATGCTGACGGTACCGAGGATAGCGGGCTTTGAGATGTATAATGTGGTGAGCGGCAGTATGGAACCGGAAATACCTGTGGGTAGTATGGTGTTCGTAAAGCCTGCGGGAGACACGGTCCGGATCGGGGAAGGCGATGTGATCGCTTTTTACAGAAACGGCGCGGTCATCACACACCGGGTCGTTGCTGTAAACGACTCGACCGGAGAGATCCATACCAAAGGCGACGCCAACGCTCAGGAAGACATGGAAACGGTGCCTTACGGAGATGTGATAGGTATAGTCGAACACCATTTCCCGTACGTGGGGCATATCGGTGGCGTTCTCACCAAGCTGAGCGGAAAAATTCTTTTGTTCGGTTTTATCGCGCTCGGCGTTCTGCTTCAGGTCTGGGCAGGACGGGTGCGGAACGCATGCTAAAAGATCTAACGATACAAAAACGGCCGCGAGGCCGTTTTTTAATGGACTGCAAATAGGTGACGGCTGCCGGCATGAACTGAAGATCAGCAATCAGCGTCTTCGTCAAGCGCCTCGATATAGAAACTCACGGGTCTGAACCCGTCATTGCAGGAGATCATCGCAGATCTCCTGTTTTTCATCCAGCCGTCATAAAGGTCTTCCCCGCCGTGCGCGAGAGTCATGACGAACGGCGACATGCTTTCCCACGCGCTTACGCAAAAGCCTTCCGGCCGTTCCCAGCCGTTGGCGATAAATACACTGCCTTCTTCGATGTCGCAGGCGTGTTCAATTGGATTTTCGTATTTTTCTATCAGATCGTCATAGCGGGCTTTCCGCATGGCTGTGATCTTGACTTTTTTCATATGATTATTTCATCTCCTGTGTGTACATATTTCAAGCGGTCTCCCATGATGCCTTTCATGATATCAAATGCGGGGATACCTGTGCAGTGGCACGTGTAGTATAAAGTGTCGTACTCCATGAGTTTTTCCGCGGTCTCCCTGATGTCCCGGACTTCTTCCGCAGTGTATTCCGTCGCTTTCATCATGTGGAATCCGCTTATAACAAAGTCCGGAGCGCCTCCGAGTTTTTTCTCAAATGTCTCCATGATGTTCAGCATGCCGTTATGTGCGCATCCCGACATCAGGACGCGTTTACCTTCGGATGTGATGACAAGGAAGTGCTCGTGCCTGAAATCATCACGCGCGTAGCCATCGCCGGCTCTTACAAGGAGTTTCTTGTTTGCTGCAGGGATCGGATGAGTGGGAGAGTCTATTGTCATAAGGAATAGTTCATCGTCGATCCGGAAATCACCATCTGTGACCACTGTGCCGGGGAGCGCAGGTATATCGGGATCGATGCCTATATATCTGATGCCGATACCTGGCCCGTCATCTGCGTAATACTCCCCGTCAGCGCACCTTCGCATGTAGATGCGGGCGTCAGGGCATATCCGGCTGAACGGCAGGATGCCGCCTGAGTGGTCGTAGTGACCGTGGCTCAGTATGACAGTGTCGACCTTTGTAAGATCGATGCCAAGCACCTCTGCGTTTCGCAAAGTCTCATCCGACGGACCGAGGTCGGAAAGAAGCTTGTGTTTCCCGGTCTCGATATAAAATGAAAGTCCGTGCGCGGCTGTGCAGCCCGGTGCGCCTTCAGTGTTTTCTATAAGTGTGACTATTCTCATTTGCCGTGCCTTTCGTCAAGTATGACCTGCAGTTCTTCCGGGATAAATTTGTAAGCGGTGTTGCAGAAATGACATTTGACTTCGATCTCTTTCCCGTCATCGATCATTTCCTGAAGGTCGCTGTCTTTCAAAGTCGCGAGGGCACCCGCGATACGTTCGTGGCTGCAGTTGCAGTAGAATCTCACGGGAAGCGTTTCAGTTATCTCAAGGCTAAGATCCCCAAGAAGCTCTTTGAGGATTTCCTCCGGACCCATTCCGCATTCCATGTATGTGGTGACGGGTTTTGCAGCGGAGACGCTTTGTTCGAGCGCCGAAATGACATCCTCGCCAGCATCAGGCATCAGCTGGAGGATAAAACCGCCTGCGTGTTTTACCGTACAGTCCGTATCGACCATTACGCCGAGGCCGACCGCCGACGGAGTCTGTTCTGAGACTGTGAAATAATATGCCATGTCTTCAGCTATCTCGCCGGATTTCAGCTCGATCTGACCGGAATAGGGTTCTTTCAGGCCGAGGTCCATAATGACGGTAAGCGTTCCGGGACCGACTGCGCCTCCGACATCGAGTTTGCCTTTTGCTTTTCTCGGGATATCCACGTCTGGAACTAACGGGAATCCTTTTATGTTGCCGTGGCTGTCAGCAGTGACCGTGAGGCCTTTTGCAGGGCCGTCAGAGCGTATCATGAGCGTAAGAAGGTCTTTTTCGCCTTTCATGCCCGAACCCATCATGGCAGCTGCCGCCATGAGCCTTCCGAGTGCTGCGGAGATTACGGGCGATGTGCCGTGGCGTTCGTGTGCTTCTTCCGCAGATGCCGTGATATCGGCCGCGAAAGCTCTTATCATACCATTCGCGGCTGTCGCGCGGACGATGCGGTCTTTGGTTTCATTGATTTCCATATTGATGCCTTTCTATGTAGTCAAGGCCGCTTTGGCGGCCGGATGTGTGCGGTTTAAGGTCGCTTTGGCGGCCGGGGTGTCTGAAGGCTGCAGGAAAGCAGCTTTGTTGTCACCTGCGTTTCCCGCGGATTTTCGATATGATCAGCATGATCAGAAGCACTGCCCCGAATATGACCAGCAGCGAGATGATAAGTGTGACCGGGCTGAAGTGCAAAGTGTGCGTATTGCCGTCTTCCGGTCTCATAGCGTAAATGTGGTTGACGCGAAGTCCGGGGCTGAACTCACCCATGTATTCACCGCCATACATTTTTATCGACCACATCAGGTAGTTGCTGTCGAGGAAGCTCAGGTAATTCACGATCATACATATAAAATTGAGTACCAGCGATACCGCGCCGGCGATGATGAATCGTTTCATAGTCATTCTCCTGCACATATGTCTGTCATACGATTATACCACAAAGCTTGTGTGTACCAATCACCTAAAACCAGGGGTCTGGTATAGCCGAAGTAAAAACATCAACAAACGCTGCAATAAAATGCTTCGTTCATCCGTTATATAAGTGAAAGCAAGCTTAACGATGTATCGAAAGTGAGGTATATAATATGAAAAGAATAAATACACCGGTCAGGATATTGATCGTCACGCTGCTTATGATCGC
>JAFOKI010000121.1 GCA_017419895.1 Eubacterium sp.
ACGAAGATCTTGCAGGTGCCTTTGCCGACCGCGGTTATCTTGCCGGATTTGCTTACCTTTGCGACCGCATTATTACTCGAAGCGTAGCGGAGCTTAGGCCCGTGGCTCTTGGGAACCAGAGCTTTTTTCTTGCTCAGCTTGTTCACTGTCGCCTTGATCTTGGCAGACTTGCCGGCCGCAAGCGTGACCTTTGTCTTTTTCACGGTCACGCTCTTGGGGTTCGTGTAGCGCTTGGTGCCGCCTGATGTGTATGCATGGAGCGTTTCGCCTTCTCCGATGTAAGTCTTCTTGCCGTCCTTCATGACCCAGGCCTTCACGACGGCTTTGTAGCCGGTTTTCTTCTTGAGACCCTTCTTGGTCCATTTCAGCGTTTTGCTTCCCTTGATAGTCTTGGCGAGTTTGAGAGACGTCTTGCTTTCTTTACTGTTGCATTTAGCAAAGAATACATCGTAACCCTCTGCGCCTGTGACTTTCGTCCACTTGATAACAAAGCCCGCTGCCCCTTTGGCTGTCATGCTCGACGGCACAAAGCCGATCTCCGCGGGTTCCACGGGCTCCGGCGGAATCTCAGTCCACTTGGCCCAGAATTCTTTGTCTCCGATGCTGCCCGCCGGGATCTGAGTTACTTTCTCACCCGACAGTTTTTCATCCGCGAACCATCCGTCAAAATCATACCCGTCCCGCGTCGGAACCGTAAGCTTGGCCGCCTCGGGATCGACTGTGCTGTAGATCTGCTTCTCCGGCGAATCCCCGCCGTTCGGATGATAAGTGATCAGGTATTTCTCCGGGATGAGACCCGCGATATCATTTGCTCCTGACTCGAATAACCATGCATCGCTCTCTGCCGGGCCGGTGAGAAGCCATTTCCCACCGTTCGGACCTTCATAGTCCTTCGGCGCGATGTACATGCCGCCGGAGGCGCCTTTCGGAAGATGGATCCCGACATGAGCGAGGTTCGAATATGTGTCCGCGTATGAAAGCGCGAACGCAGCGCACGCTTTGTTGTCGGACCGCGAAAAGACCTCGAACCTGATCGGCGACTTATCTTCCGTGAAGAATCCAGCCTGATCCTCAAAGTACAGCCCATCGAAACGCAGATCGACGGCGTTCAGTGTTTCAAGATCAAAGTTCTCGTCAAAAGCCTTGCGCTCCGGTATGTCGCCTTTGCTTATCGCGATGACCGTGCAGTCATCACCGATCTCCAGTGTTCTCAAATGGGAGGATGGTGGATACTTGACACTGCCACCGGTATTTTCGAATTTCCCTACCACAGCACCCGCGCCTATTGCGTTGGCTCCAGCGTCCGTATATGCGTAGACATTGGCATTTCCTTCTATTTTTACACTGCCGACCGGTTCATTCTCAATACCCCAACCCCGGCTGAGACCGATCGCCGCACCGCCTGATTCACCGGTCACTGTTTCACGTCTATCTCTTGTCGTCATTGCTGTGACCCTGGAATTTCCTTTGATGATTACATTGCAATCCGCTGCCGACGCATCATACCTATCTACTCTGCTTTGCCCTCTTCCGACTCCGATCGCTGTACCGCCGCAGCTTCCTAACGCGGTCACGTCCGCGTCGCCTTCGATTACAATATTCCCGGAAGAAGCACCGTAACCCCCGCCTATGCCGGCCGCAAACGTGTCCGAAAATCCTTCGCTGTAGAGCGTGTCCGGATCATACATATCGAAATTATCGAAATCGATATGATATCCGGCGGCCTTAACCGTACCGCCTGAAATCGTGATGTTACCTCCGTTGAAGACACCGACCTTCGCTCCTTCTGAGGAACCGCCTGAAGTCCCGTAGCCGGTCCCTATGCCTGCTCCGCCGCCCGTTCCGAGCGCAGTAATATTCCCGCCGAATATATTGATATCGCTGCAGCTCGATTGACGGCCGGAACCGATCCCAGAGCCTTGGTCACCGCCGATCGCGGTGATGTTTCCGCTGTAGATGTTTATATTCCCGGCTTTCGGGTTTGTTACTTGTGGTTCGCCATACCCTGTCCCTCCGATACCGGCGCCTCGATTTCCGCCTGTCACCGTGAGGCTCGAGCCGTCAAGCCCGTAGATATTCACGGTCGCGCCTTCCTCCACCTCGATACCGGCACAATAAACACTCGTCTTCGTACCAGCGGCCAGCACATTCTGACCCTCGAAGACCAGATTAACGTTCGCTCCGTTTCTGATCTTGATAGCGGCAACGTAATCCGTTCCGTTATTGTCGTGGGTTATGCCGCTGATCTTGACTGTCTTATTCTCGCTTATCTCCAGCGTGCCTACCCATTCATTATCGGTATTGTAGAACACGTCCGCCTCCGGGACCACTCCTTCAGCGCGGACCGGCGCCTGGATAAGCGGCAGCATCGCCAGTATCATTACTGCCGCGGTCAACAAAGCCGCGATCCTCACAGTCACTCTCGATACCATCTTAAACCTCATTTCTTGTTTCTCATTGCGCAATCACATCAGCCGACCGGCTGCGCGACCCGTTCAGGATTTTACACTCTCTTACTTATTAGTTGCTTTTTGGGAGGAATTTACTCACTCGATTTTACTACAAAATCAAATCTCTCACTTGCGCGCGAGGAAAGGCAGAACCATCGCCCGCGGTATCATTGATACAAAATCAGTCACAGCGGGGATCATCCCCTCCAGCGATGGGTATCCGGCTGCAGCAGGGAGTTTTACCGCTTCCGGAAAAAGCCTTGCCGCGTCACCGGCCGTAACGCTGTCGACTATGTATTTAGGGTTCCCGAGGCCATCGGTGCCTTTGCTGTATTTTGTCGCGGCAGACTCATAAAGCATGTACGCCCGGCCGTCCTCGATACAGGTCTCCTCAAGCATGGACGGAAACTCGAGCGGCTTGAAACTTCTGATCATCGCTTCAGCGCCGTCCTTTGACAGGTCCACGTGATAGCCATAAGCATATGAAAGGTACTTGCGCCCGCGCGACTGGTTAACGACGAGAAGGTCGTTGCCGTTCATTTCCAGGAACGAGGCTCCGTTTGCCCACGCGGGGATTGGAAGTTCCCTGACCTGCACCAGATTATCACCGACCCGGATATAACCGCGCAGTATGCCGCTTTTTCCGGCAGCGCTCATGTCGCAGTAGCCGACCCAGATTAGGCCTTTGTAGTATGTAACAAAGGATGCCGTGAAGTCTCCAAGCCCGAGTTTACCGTCGTATTTGATTTTTATGCTGAATTTGCCGACTGCGTCCCCCTCGGCCATCGTCTCCTCGAGCGTCGACTCGTGTATCACTCCTAGTTCTCCCGCGGTGCTTCTCGCAATGTAAATGTCCGTACCGTCATAGGCTATCCCGCCCGCGTGGTTCGCGTCTTCCGTAACAAGAGTTCTCAGATAATTCCCGTTCCTGTCGAGCACCTGGATCGCTGAGCGCTCCATATCGTCCTGCTCATAAACAGTGATCAGGATGTAGTTCGAAGTCAGGCATATCCCCTGCGGTAT
>JAFOKI010000122.1 GCA_017419895.1 Eubacterium sp.
GAGATCGACATCATCAACGGCGCAGTAGTGAAGCTCGGCGCAGAAGCCGGCATCCCGACACCGTACAATGATTTCATCGTTCACATGATCCACGCTAAGCAGGCTACATATTAATTTGTTGATCTGATGCGTTGCCGCATCCGCTAACTAACGAGACAAAGCCTCCCCCGGACTCCGGGGGAGGCTTTTTGATTCGAGCGATACCAAACGCCAAAGCCGTCAATCATATATCAAAACTGAGCTGCTCATCGATCCATGATTCCTGAGGGACGTCATGGATCCGGTCACCGTCCATATAATTTCCGATCAGGAATGGGGACGCGGGATCGTGAAGCGCGCTTCTGGCCAGCACCTCGTCGGGTTCGGCATTCGCATAGCAGTATCTGCAGAGGTGCCTGCATGTATTGTACGCGCCTATGTCACAGGACAGATAGCATGCGCATTCCGCACGCGCGCCTTTTTTATTGGGAGCATTCAGCCTTTTCCCTATCGCAAGCTCATAATCGCGGATCCTCATACATCCGCTGCAATCCGCTCCGAACTGAGCAAGCTCGTCACCTTCGGCGCAGGGCTTGACGGTCATGCCGCAGGAGGCTGCGACCTCGATCATCTTTCGGCCGAGGACGATGCGGTCAGACTTTGTTACCTCGCGCGCCTCCGGGAAATTTCTCCGCACTTTGGGATACAGGTCAATAAAACTTATCACGGCAGTTTTCGTGTACCCATCCAGCGCTTCCGCGATTTTCCCAAACGCCCTGAGGTGGTATTCAACAGTGTACTTATCTGATATCAGGATCGGATCATATCTCCAGCCGATAGAATCTATGCCAACAATTCCGGAGAGCTTTCTGAAATCATCAAGCAGTCGGTGTTTGTCCGGCACATTGGGTTCGATGTCGCGTCCGTAAGGAGTGATCGTGACGAACCAGTACTGGCCATATCCGGCCAGAAGATCCATATATTGGAACATTGGCGCGGGGTTCTTGGTGCAGAATCCGATCACGTCCACAACAGAAGGATCCAGGCGGTACCGGCTGACCTGACTGTGATCGAACGGGTTGCGCACGCAAACAAAGCCTTCCTTCAGCCTGTTCGCGAACCACTCCGAGTAAAATGCCGGGATATCCGTGCGCTGTCCCGTATTTATGATCAATGAGCCTCACCGCCTTTCTATACCATTATCATACCACGGCTGTCTTATTTAATTCTTAAAATCAGAGCATATAAAAATGCCCCTGAATAGGCAGGGGCATTTATGTTCCGGCCGGGAATGCCGTTTGGGAGGGCTTTGTTTGAACAAAGCTTCCCCTGGCGGCTTCCCCGGACCGACCGGGCTGATTCAACAGCGCATTCACGCGAGAGCGGCGCCGAGGCCTTTGCAGTCGTCAAGCGCCTGATCGTCCGGCGCGTCATTGCAGATAACGCTCTCAACCGCAAGCAGCGCGCCTGCAGCATTGCAGCGGGCTTCCCAGTCTCTCATCCACTGACCGTCGCCCCATCCGTAAGAGCCAAACAGCGCGATTTTCTTTCCCGTGAGATTTCCCTCTACGGAAGCAAACATGGGCTCATACTCGGCTTCTTCCAGGACCTCGGCACCCATCGCCGGGCAACCGAATGCTATCGCGTCAAAGCCGGCAACCATTTCCGGTGTAAACTCGGAAGGTCCAAACATGGACACCGCTGCGCCTCTCGATGCCGCGCCGGCCTGCACCGCCTCTGCCATCGCCTGTGTATTTCCCGTTCCGCTCCAGAATACTACTGCTACTTTACTCATTTTCTTTCCTTTCTATATGTTTTGATCTGTATATTCCGGCTGTATAATGACGCGATATGCCGTCACCCCCGGCCCAGCCTTGTTACCGATTACATCGGACATGCGCACCTGACTATCAGTCTTTCAAGCGGGCAGCCCTTTTCGATTTGCTTCCGGTACATTTCCGTACACTTTCTGAATCTGGCAAAAGTCTTTTTCGCTTCATCCATATTACTGTAAACGCGCCAGTATCCCACGCACGGCTTGCCGCCTTTCGGGTCTTTCATAAAGCCCTTCACATCCGAGGGCGGATAACCGAGAAACAATCCTACCTCATGCGGGAACTCTCCCTCCGAGCAGATGCGGCACGCGAGCTGCGCTATATAGCTTTCCGCAGTACCCGGGATATAGCCCTTTTCAACGAGTATCGACGCCGCGTCAGGCCGCTTGAGGTCTCTCATCAAATATTCCGGCCTGTAGATATATATAAGGGCAGAATTCGTTCCGTATCTTAACGGAACAGCCCTCAGGCCGCGTGAGGTCAGAATCTTGTTGAGCGACCTGATATCTTCGCGCATATTGCTCTTCGTGATATTTTTCACCACAAACATATTTCCGGTTTTGAGTCCCGCAAGTGTAGGAGAACAATTCATTATCAGATAATCGTTCGACATTGGTTAATCTCTATTTATAATAGTTAGTTACCTTTAACATTATACATCACTTAAACCTCTTGTCAAGCACATTCGCGGAACCGGTAAACACCTCTTAGAAAAGCATTCGTATTTTACGGTAAAAAGCATATAATAACCATAGGAATCACTTTATTAAGGCAACCAGTCACGGAGGCTCTCATGAAACGTCAATTCACCAGAATTATAATGTGCGCTGTTATAGTCGCAATGTGCGCTGCAGTCATACCTGTCGACCCTGCATCTGCGCTTACAAAAGGCAAAAAATACCTCGTTAAAAAACTTGCCATCAAATTGTACGACGAGGACAAAAAGAAATATGAAC
>JAFOKI010000123.1 GCA_017419895.1 Eubacterium sp.
AACAAAGCCGCCGGCACGGCGAAATACACCATCTCAGGCACCAACTACTACGGAGGTACCATAACCAAGACCTTCAAGATAACAAAGGCCGAAAACCCGATGACAGTAAAAAACAAGACTGTTACCGTAAAATGGTCAAAGCTCCGGAAAAAGACACAGATTATCAAGCGCGCAGACGCATTCAATATCAAGACCGCAAAAGGCGCTCTGACCTTCAAGGTATTGACTCACGACAAGAAAGCCAGGAACAAGTTATCCATATCAAAAGGCGGCAAACTGACCATCAAAAAAGGATCGAAGCGCCGCACATATACATTTAAAATCAGGGTGACTGCAGCAGGTACGGCAAATTACAAAAAACTTGCCAAGACCATCACACTTAAGATAAAAGTCAAATAAGTGATATTTCTTCATTTCATATTGTAATTTTGTTGGACATACGCTGGACAACTTTGGTGTATTATAAAGATAATAATACTTATCTTTTATGCATCATAAGGAAACAATATGCCTAACAGGAGATTACAAATAATCTGCTCGATACTTATTTGGGTAATCGCTCTGTTTCCGTGCGGCACATTTGCTGACACGCACTATATAGCTGTAGCTTCTGATAGACATGATACTCCAAGCGCGATCTCGGAAGCGATGGGCAGCATGCCGAAATCAGTCGAGTACGTGAGTATCATCGGAGACAATACGGGCAATGGTCAGCACATGTCCACTCCTTATTACTCCTCGACCATTCTCAATGAAATCAAAAGTGTATTCCCAAGTCTTAAACCGGTGAGCGGTGCAACGATTCTTTGGGCTGATCATGACGAGGATGTCATTGACGATGCCGGGATGGTCTTCACGAACGGTGGATATGGATCCAGCCTCATGAAAGTCGGTAAAAACACTGACGGTACGATAGCATACTACATTTACGGGATATCATATTTCGACATGACCACAGCCGCAGGGCGAATCATATCGGAAGGTCACTCTATAATCTATTCGGATCCGACACCTGAAGATTTTGCAAGGTATGAAGCTGAAGCAAAAAAATTTGAACGCTGGATCGATACTATAGAGTACAATGGCATACCAATCATAGTGCTGAGTCATGTGCCTCTCCATTACGCCAGGAAGGACAATCACGGAGCGGCTGCTTGGACAAAAGCGTTGAACTATGCGGCAACGGGCACTGAAACCCCCGGAACAAACGCCGATGTCACACGCAATGTAGTATTCTTGTTCGGTCACAATCACTCTTATGAAACCGGGCAGAACTATAGTACCGGAGGGCAATACAGCGGTGAATTCTACGTCCCGTGCGGCTCGACCATGAAAGTAGGGACGGACTCTAAAACCTTCGTACCGATCTATTTTACTTACACAACAGCAGGATACCTCAAATCCAACAGAGCCGCCTCACTTATCACGATCGATGACGATATGATCCGCATCACGAAATACAAGAGCGGTAAAGTCGTGACCGACCTCTATGACAACGCGAGCAGGATAAGCGGCACGTTTGCGCGTATTCTCTTAACAACCAAGGATAAGACGATTGTGAGAACAGGTAAAATCCCAATCGGTTCTGCGAAAGTAACCGGTATCAAAAAGTCTTATGTGCACTCCGGGAAGAATCATACTCCTGTTCCGGCAGTCAAGCTCAACGGCAAGACCCTGACACCGGGAAGAGACTATAAAGTCTCTTATTCCTCCAATAAAGCTGCCGGCACGGCCAAATACACCATCAAAGGCACCAACTACTACGGAGGCACAATCAACGGGACTTTCAAGATCAAAAAGGCCGAAAACCCGATGACAGTGAAGAACAAGACCGTTACTGTGAAATGGTCAAAAGTCCGGAACAAGAAACTGACCATCAAGCGTGCAGACGCATTCAATATCAAGAACGCAAAAGGCACCCTGACTTTCAAGATTCTTACTAACGACAAGAAAGCCGGGAAGAATATAACCGTATCGAAAGGCGGTAAACTGACACTCAAGAAGGGATTGAAACGCCGTACATATACACTCAGAATAGAAGTTACTGCTGCAGGTACTGCAAATTACAATAAGCTTGTCAAGAACGTCACACTTAAAATCAAAATCAAATAAGGAGATGTTCCTTCATGATCAAACAAAATTTCTATTATCCGTCAGCTGACGGGGCAACGAGGATCCACGCGATATGCTGGATACCTGACGGTAAACCAAAAGCCATACTGCAGATCATCCATGGCATGGTCGAATTCATCGACCGTTATGATGAGTTTGCAAGATACCTGGTGAGTCACGGCTATCTCGTGTGCGGTGAAGACCACCTCGGACACGGTGAATCGGTGATTTCGGAAGACCGCCACGGATTCTTCGGTAAGAACGGGAATGCCTGGGTAATAGCCGACATCCATAAGCTAAGGGAGATAATGACAGAAAAATATCCCGATGCGCAGTATCTGATGCTCGGTCACAGCATGGGATCGTTCCTTGTCCGGCAGTACATCACTGAAGAAAACTGTGAATATGCGAAAGGACTCAGCGGAGTTGTGGTAATGGGCACCGGCTGGCAGCCGAATGCCGTGCTTAAACTTGGCAGATGGATCGCCAAAATGAACGGTCTCGAACAGGTCGGAAAGCGCTCAAAACTGATCGATTACATGAGTTTTGGCTCATATCTCAAGAAGATCCCGAATCCGCGCACGATCAGCGACTGGCTCACTAAAGACAATGATATCGTTGACCAGTATGTAGCAAACCCATGGTGCCAGTTCCATTTCACGCCAAACGGTTATTACCATATGTTCAGCGGCATGATAAAAGCTCATGACATAAACCGCATGAAAAATCTACCTGAGGGAATGCCGCTCCTTCTGACATCCGGTGCCGAGGATCCTGTCGGCAACTGGGGAAAAGGCGTACAGAAGGCTTACATGGTGTATCTCGAAAACACCAAGTGCGCAGTTGACATCCGCCTTTATGAAGATGACAGGCACGAGATCCTCAATGAAACCGACCGCGCGGAAGTTTTCAACGATCTCAGGCTTTTCTTCGACCATTGTCTCGAGGTATATCGTGAAACGTATGGCGTCGTACCGATGGATTCTGTCTATGGGGAAAAAGAAAACTGATAAGAAACTGATTTCTACACATGAACAAAGAACCGGCTGCCGATGATTACGGCAGCCGGTTTTGCTTTCCCAACATATAACAAAGCCCTGCCACAGCCTCATTCGTGCCGTGACAGGGCCCGTGATAGTGTCAAGGTTGTTTCGCAAATTCAGTTTTGACCACTCGGCGACCGGCAGTTATCCGGCCAATGTTTCGGTCAGATCAGCATCCATTTCCAAGAGGTGATCCATGTTCATGTAGCGCTTGGTCCCCCAGTCAGTTCCGGCTACGTACCGGAGTCGGGCACAGACGAGCATCAGGGCACTGTTGCCGTCAGGGAAAGCTCCAATAGCTCTGGTCCGGCGCTTGATCTCACGATTGAGACGTTCAAGCGTATTGTTTGTCCGGATCCGCGTCCAGTGCTGGCTCGGAAAGTCCATAAAGGTAAGGGGCTCCTCGATGCCGTCTTCAACCTTTTTGGCTGCAGCTTGAAGCTTCATTTCACGGAGTTTCCCGGCTACCTGATCTGCCTTTTGACGAGCAGCTCCTTTGCTTTCCTGGGCATGAATGGCTTTCAGCATCATTGCGACTGTCCGGGCTTTGCCCTTGGGAACGACTGAGAAAACGTTCCGTTAAAAGTGGACGATGCAGCGCTGATACTTCGCGTCTGGAAAGACCTCATGGACTGTCTCCAGCATTCCGAGATTCTTGTCACCAATGACGAGCCGGACCCCGGTAAGGCCTCGTTCTTTGAGCCAGACGAAGAAGCTGCGCCAGCTCTCGTGGTCTTCCTTCATGTCTTCGGCAGCACCAAGGATCTCGCGGTAACCGTCCTGATCAACGCCGATCGCGACGAGGACCGAGACGTTCTGGACTTCACCGCCCCAGCTGCGTTTCAGGTAGACACCGTCCACGTAAACATACGCGTATTCGCCAGTGAGCGGGCGACAGCGCCATTTCTCGATGTTTTCGTAGGCCTTCTGGTTAAGGTTGCTGACCGTACCGGAGGAAACACGGGTTCCCCATAAAGCTTCTGTGATATCCTCAACCCGTCTGACGGAAACACCGGCAAGGTACATCTCGATGAGCGCTTCCTCGATCGAGGTCTCACGACGGCGGTAACGTTCGATGATAGCGGTTTCAAACTGAACGCCCTTGAGCTTGGGAACATGGAGTGTGACGTCACCGGAAGTCGTTGTAAAGTTGCGGTCATAATGACCGGAGCGATAACCCTTGCGGTCACCAGAACGCTCATAACGCTTCGTGCTCCAGAAGAGCATTGAGAGTCTCCTCGACACTGCTTTTGACGAGATCTTTCAATTCACCCTTTATGGCAGCTTCGTTCAACTGTATAATGTTATCAGACATGGTACTAAACCTCCTTTTCGGTTTAATTGATGTGTGGTAACTCAATCTTACCGAGCGGTGATAGACCATGTCTATCTTTTTATGAATTTGCGAAACTTATTTTACGTTATCATCTTATAACGCCATGTCCAACAGATGTCCAGCGGAAAACCATATGCACCGGAAAAAAGGCACGAAAAAACGAACGCCTCCCAGGTGATTTTGGGAAGGCGTCCGAAACTGAAAATGAAAAAGTTAAACTATTTCAGCTGTTATTCCAATGCGCCGCTTGAGTTTTCAGGCATAAGCCTTTCGGGAGAGAGTTCCGGCGCATTTTTATCGCTTATAGATATCCGTAGTAACGTTTCTGGACCACTGCATGCTCTACCCAGTTTATGAGTGAGATAAAGTCATAAACCGGAAGTCCTGTCGCTCTCTGGATATCACAGGCATAAGGCGGCAGATCGCTGCACTCAAGCAGGATCGCTCCGATCTCAGGATGCTCGTTGGTTACTTTTGCCGCAAGCTCTGAAAGGTCTTTCGCGAGCCTCTTATTGTCAAGGACAAGCTTGCCCCAGCGGATGGGCGCGAAGCTTTCCATGCTTCCTACGTCCTGGATAATGCAGTCGTCGATGTTCGCATTGACTTTCTTGAAGAATTCCGGCGTCATGCTGTCGCCGCTGGCGCACATGACAAGGATCTTCTGATCAGGTTTGAGTCCGAGCTTGATCAGCGGCACCTGTGTCAGGCTGGACATGAATACCGGAATGTCTACCGCCGCCGCTACCTGCTTCTGGAAGTGAGCGAAATACCCGCATGCACCGATTATGCAGCGCGCGCCGTCTTTTTCCAGCTCGACAGCAGCGTCCACTATCATTTTTTCGATCGATGGATCGCCGGCGAACAGCTGCTCTATCTCAAATGAGACCTTCTTGTAAATCACGGGAAAATCGTATGTCAGCGCGTTCGCGACATTTCCCGGAAGTTTCGGATAGACCAGATCAACTGCGATGATGCCGACGGGATGTCCGCCAACGTACGCTCCGGTGCAAACGATATCCGAATACAGATCATCGGGACCCTGAATGTATCCTTTCCAATCAGCCATTATTTCCTCCAAATAAAAGTTGCCTTCACTGCGCCTTAGTGAGCTTTGTCAACAAAGCCGCCTCCGGCGCCTACTAAGGCGAGCCGCCCCGGGAATGGCCTGAGGCGGCTCGGAATGGTCAGTTATTATTTCTCAGGATAAACACCCTCGTTGAGGTATGTGAGCATTTCTTCCTTGGTCAGATCCGCAATGCCGAGTTCTTCAAGAGTGATTCCCTCTTTGAAGAAGTCATGACCTGTCATTACGCCTGCGAGGCAGATGAAGCTGTCGATAACCGGTGTCGGAACTCCGAACTTCTTACCGAGCTGATGATAAGCCATGCAGCCGATAGGAACGTCTTCCGTTACATAACGGTTCTGGATGTCGAACGGGCCGGTTCCGAATCCTGTAGTCCACTGCTCATTGAACGGTACGCAAACGCCTTCGCCCATGTACTCGGGTCCAAGTACGCTTGTTCTCTGGAAGAAGATGTCCTTTTCGAACGGCTGGATGCCTACGCCCATAGCCTCTGCAAGAGCGCATTCTTCCTGATAGAATACCCACTGTGTCTCGGAAACGGACGGGCAGAACGTGTGGCTGTAAATGGAGTAGTCATATTTGTTGTCGCCGTAGATGAGACCCCAGTTTTCCATTGTGCTGGCACCGAGGATCGTTCCAGGAACGTGGATTACCGGGTTAACGTTCGAGAAACCGATATCCATTACTGTTCCGCCGGCAACAGGACCTTCACCCTGTGTGATGGCGTCGAATGCGCCGATGTATTTGGAGCTCTCGAGGAACTCTTCAGTATCTGTCATCGGGAGAGCCGCGCCTCTGAGCGTGATCGCTCTGTAAAGCGGAGCTACCTTCGGAAGAGGAATGCCGCCCTCTGTTACGAAACGTGTTCCGTAAGGAGCACTGGACCAGCCGCCGATGATGACTTTCTTATCGCAGCCCATCTCACGCATCATGTTGCGGAGTTTGAGCGAACCGTAGTTGTCCGGAATGATG
>JAFOKI010000124.1 GCA_017419895.1 Eubacterium sp.
GCCGCAATCAGGAGAGAACTTGAGGATCCGGCTTTGTCGGAAATCAAAGGAAAGCTCACTGAATATGCTGAGTCGGGGAGAGGAGACGTTTCCAAAGAAGAAATGGAGATAGCCAGGATCCAGCACTATTTCGAGAATGATGAATCGGTCGACTCTCACATCAACAACGCGATCCAGACGTCACAGGACAGCGATGACGGTGAGTACGCTTATGCAGTGGCAGAACTTGTCCAGGCGATGAGCAACGACCCCGGACATGATAAAGAAAAAATCAAAGAGGTCCCGGAGATCGTCGATAACGTTACAGAGCATATACTGCCTGTCGATCTTCCCGATGAGGGAGGCAACACAGATTACAGCGATGATTATGACGATTACGACGAAGATTATGATGATTCTTCCAATGATTCTTCCGGTGAGCCGCAGGACAGTTCCGGGCGGGGCACTTTTGAGGACTCTGTTATCACAACTGTAAACAGAAACATGACTGCCATAACCATCGGCAGAATCGATACAGAAGCGTTTCCCGAAATCACAGCAAACGCTCAGATCGCAAGTTCCTACGCTGATGATATCGAGACGCTCAAAAGCAATCTTGAGCTGGCGGACTGTGACTGTAAGATCGATGAATTCGATCTGGAGAAAATCGAATACTCCGGAGCAAGGATAATACTTTGCTGTGATATTTCGGGCAGCATGGAAGGAAACATAGGGGCCCTGAAAGATGCGGTGAAAAAGTTTATCTATGACAGAGAAGCTAACGAAAAAATCAAGATCGTGACATTCGACGATACGATAAAAGGCGAATCCGAATTTGAGACAGACGAAACGGAACTCTATGGTTATGCGGACGGCATGTTCGCCCAGGGCGGAACAAACATGTACAGCGCTGTGCTTGAATGCATGGATATGTTTCCCGATGATAAGGACTGCAACAACATAATCATTCTCATGTCTGACGGCGAAGACAATAACCCGGCGGAGCCCGCTGATATCGAGATCGAACTGGGCGGCAAAGCTGAAGCATGCAATGTCAGCGTCTACAGCATAGGCCTTGGAGAATCCGTTGACAGCAATTATCTCGACGCGATCGCGGACAGCGGCGGCGGAAGCTTTGTTTACGCGAATGACGGCGGAGCTCTGGATTCGCTCTATGAGCTTTTGCATGGTCAGATAAACGACCAGTACCGCCTGCGTTATACGGCCAGGGATACCATGAGACTGACAAACAGGCCGATGAAGCTCGGTTTCACGGATGGCACTATCAGCGACATTAAATACTACAGCATCGGAACAGGCGGCGCGGTCGACGGAAATGGCAACAAATATGATCCCAATAGCGGTCTTCAGATCACAGGAATCATTCCGGGAAGAGTCTATCGCGGGAAGCAGGATATTGAAGGCAAACTGTTGGGCGCCGGTTTCAGCGAAAACAAGAAATGCTCTATCAAGCTCAGGGGGAGACTTTCATATTCGCTCGATCTGGAATACCAGGACGAGAATACGATGACGTTCACGATTCCGCATGATATAACGTGCGATGTCTACGATGCTGAAGTCTCCATTGATAATGACATGGGATATATCCCGAGGGCAATTACCGTTATAGATGAAACAAAGCTCACGCGCACCGAGTTCGGACCTTATGTGTTCACATCCATGTCCAAAAACACGTCGCGGGGTGTTACGACGCTTGACGGTGCGGTGACCATGAATGACTGGCTCCAGTACAATGGGAAAATCACACTGACTGGCGATTTGAAAAATGACAGCGAAATACTGGTGCATGACGGTGACGGTGCACAGATCTACTATGATCCCAATGTTTGCCAGGGACTCGCAAAAACGCTCGCTAAGAAGGGGCTGCATGTCAGTATCCCCGCATTCAATGATTTCCGCCTTTATAAAGATACGGCTCATATGAACAGCGATGATTATGAAGGCTACATGGTGGAATTCGTATCACCGGGACCTATGTTTATCGCTGACACCCTTCTGATATCTCAGGGAGACGCAGCTATCTATCCCGATCATTACATGTTCCGTTTTTCTGTCGCTTCGACCATTTTCCCATATCAGGAAGAAATCGTTAGTTTTCTTTCCAAAGAGGAGAAAAATAAGACTAAAAAAGCAAATAATGAAAAAGGAAAGTTTGATTCCGGCAGTTTCAAATTTGAGGGGATAGCAAGCCGGGATAATGTAGGTATTATCCTCGACATAAATACAGATTATTCCCCGAAACTCAATAAAAAGAAGGATGAGCGAAAATCGCGAAAAAAAACCTCATCATCTAAACGCAAAACAAAGAAAACCGAAAAAACCGGTGAAAAGAAGAACTCGTTTTTTGATCAATTTGAATGGGAAAAGAATAAAGACGAGGCAGCCGCGTTTGACTTCGCGCTTATGCTGAATACATATGACTGGGACGTGGATCTGGAAGTATCAGTCAAACTCTCCATGTGGAAGGCACAAGTTGGCGGTGGATTCTCAATAGAATCAGGTGATTTGTCCGAAGTATTCTTTACCTATGACCGGAATCTCCTGGGGCCGTTGGGAAGCATTCCCAAAGCCGTAACATATAGTGATTTCAATGTTGCTCTTAAAGGGGATCTGACCCAAGCATTTACTAAACGAGACTTCTCTGATTTCCAGTTGGAGGGATCGTTTGACGCTGCTATAGGAGAGGCATCATCGGTATTTCCTAAACTAAAAGACTTTGTCGGTGATATGAGTCTTTTGGAATTCGATGATACCACTATTTCGTTTGGACTGAAGGATGGGCGTTTTTCGGCTTATGGCGGGACAACTGTAAATTTCCTGCATGAGATCCAGATCGCCAAGGTCGATGTTAACGCGGGACGTTTTACATTCGATAATTATCTGCTGCAAAAATACGGCCGAAAAACTGACGGCATTCAGGTGAAACTTAAGGGCGGATTCATGTATCAGCTTGGTGACACTGTGGATGTTGAAATAGGAGGCACAGGAGAGTTGGATCTCCATACGTATTTTACGGGAATCGATGTGAGCGGCGGAGCCAGGGTGAACTTCCATTGGTGGTGGATAAGCCTGGATCATCAGTATGACGGTGAGTTTCTGATCGGTTTCTATAAGAGGGATAACGGTGACACGGCCTTCGGCGTCGGACTCAGAGGAAACAATGGTGGAAAAACCTTCGTCAAGCACTATTACTATGACTTTAACGGAGAAAGCAATCTCGGAAACGGACAGCTTACATAGGATCATTTCGATCGAAAAATGATCAGGGCGGGTATGTGATATGACATCAATGAGAACGAATAAATATAAATATGCTTTGTCGGCAGTCCTCATGGCTCTGCTGCTTGTTTCAGTCTTTTTCATGACGACGGAAAGAGCATTCGCTGAGAAGAAAAGCAAAGTCATAACCGATCACGGGATTAAGGGCAAGCTTGCCGTATCTTTCCAATTTGATGTTGAAGAGGTACCGATCACTCTGATATCACCGGGCGGTCAGAAATACAGCGAGGGAAGCAAAGGCGTCGCTGTTTACAGGGGCGAAAAATGGGTGCTTTTCGAAATCGAAGACGCGGAGAAAGGTGAGTGGAAGGCTGAATATGACCTTGGGGTTAACAGCGTCATAACATATCA
>JAFOKI010000125.1 GCA_017419895.1 Eubacterium sp.
GCTCGAAAACGCTTTGGGCGTGAGCGGTGTTTACAAATATCTCAATAAAGATCTTCTCTGCGCGGGAGTGATCCTTCATGACATAGAGAAACTCGAAGAGATTAAATCGAACGAATACGGGATCTCTCCCGGATATACGACCGAAGGGCTGTTTCTGGGTCATCTCGTGATGGGCGTAAAGTACATCGACAGGCTTGCGGAGGAACTTGGACTTCCACGTGAGAAAGCTTTGATGATCGAACAGATGATACTTTCGCATCATTACCAGCCGGAGTTCGGAAGCCCGGTGAGGCCTTTGTTCCCGGAAGGAGAAGTCCTGCATTATCTCGATATACTGGACGCTAGACTGTTCGACATGAGAGACGCGGTCGCGGCAGTCGACCCCGGGCATTTCTCGGACCGCATATGGACGCTCGACAACAGGCGCGTTTACAAACCGCTTGGCGATGCTGAGCCTGATAAAGAATAATGGAAACACTGAAAGGCATACTTGAGGAAATAGTTTTTCATAACGAGGAGAACGGATATACCGTTGCCGGTTTCGCGGTCGATGACGACCTCATAACCGCGGTCGGGAGTCTCCCCGGAGCTGAACGAGGTGGCTGCTATCTGCTGCACGGCGAGTTCACTGAACATCCTGTGTACGGAGAGCAGTTCGCTTTTTCTGCGTTCGAAATCGCAATGCCTGAAGGTGAACAGGAGATCGAAGCATTCCTTGCGTCCGGTCTCATAAAGGGCGTCGGGCCCAAGACCGCGGCGCTCATAGTCGGGCGTTTCGGGACTGATACTCTCAGAGTCATTGAGGAAGAACCGGACAGGCTGACAATTATAAAAGGGATCGGACCCAAGAGTGCCGACAAGATTTCGGCTTCTTTTACAGCGCACAAGGCTTTTGCGGAAATATCGATCTATCTCTCCCGGTTTGGGATATCACCTCAGCAGGCGATCAGGCTTTACAGGGAATACGGCGACAAGACTGTAGAGACGATCGAACAAAATCCATATAAACTCATCGGTGAGGTCCATGGGATAGGATTCAAAAAAGCTGATGAGATCGCTCTTAAAATGGGCTTTGCCCCGGACGGCGAACCGCGCATAATCAGTGGGATCGTTTATGTTCTGAGCGAATATGCTTCCCAGGGGCACACATGCTATCCGGTCGATGAGCTTAAGGAGACCGCGGCGCAGCTTCTGGATCTTCCGATCGATCTTGTATATGAGATGATCTGCCGCGAATCGATCAAGCTCGATGGTCTCTTCGTGATGGATTCGCTTACTACGGACGGGATAATGATAGGCGACGGGCGCGTTAAAGGCGAGGATGTGGTATACCTCAAGATGTACTGGCTCGCGGAAAAAGATGTCGCTTATCTGCTCAGAAGTCTTGTCGAAGCGGAGCGAAAGCCTCTTACAGGAAATATCGACAGCTGCATAGCGTTCTCGGAACAGGAAACAGGACGGCAGCTTTCGGAGACACAGAAAAATGCCGTAAGGAACTCGGTGGGGAGCGGTGTGTCGGTCATAACCGGCGGTCCCGGTACAGGAAAAACTACGATAGTGAGCGCGCTTCTTTCGATATTCGACGAAAGCGGTCTTGAGGTTCTGCTTGCCGCGCCGACTGGAAGAGCCGCGAAACGTATAACCGAGCAGACCGGAAGGTCTGCCTCCACCATACACAGGATGCTCGAATATCAGCGTGACGACGCGAGCGGCAGGATGCTATTCGGCAGAACTGAAGAGAACCAGCTTGATTGTGACGTGATAATCCTGGATGAGGCGTCGATGATAGACCTCATGCTGATGCACGCCCTTGTTAAGGCTGTCCCGCAAGGCGCGCGCCTGATTCTCGTTGGCGACTGCGACCAGCTGCCGCCGGTAGGCGCGGGAAACGTGCTGAACGATCTGATCGAAAGCGGCTTTGTGAACGTATCGAGACTCACTGAGATATACCGGCAGGCCGAGGAAAGCCGTATCGTCAGCAACGCTCACAGAATCAACCGGGGCGAGAGCCTCGTGATGAACGGGAAGGACAGCGATTTCTTCTTCCTCACGGCATATAACGAGCGAGATATCCAGAAAACGATAGTGGATCTCGTCACCAAGCGGCTTCCGGCTTATTACAAAGATATCGATCCGCTTAACGACATCCAGGTAATAACTCCTGTGCATAAAGGCGACGCGGGTACTATAGAACTCAACCGCGTCCTTCAGGAGGCGATAAACCCGCCGGCTCCGGAAAAAGTCGAAAAAAAGGCGTACGGCTTGATTTTCCGTGAAGGTGATAAAGTGATGCAGATCCGAAACGATTACAATCTCGCGTCACGGAAAGCCGGTACGGAAGACCAGTACGGTGTTTTCAACGGGGATGTGGGCACGATATATTCGATCGATGAGGAAGAGGGTCTCGTGAACGTGCTGTACGACGACAGGCTCGTCGAGTACGACAATGTTTCTCTGGATGAACTCAGACCGGCATATGCGATCACCGTACACAAGAGTCAGGGAAGTGAATTCCCAATCGTTGTGATGCCGATCGCGGCATTCCCGCCGATGCTCGCTTCGCGGAATCTCCTGTATACGGCGGTGACGCGCGGCAAATCAGTAGTTGTGCTTGTCGGCATCCCGATGCGGCTCACCGGGATGATCGAAAACGACAGGCCGAGCATGCGATGGTCGGGCCTCAGGCAGAGACTGTCCGACCTTGTGAGGTTTTTCGAATGAATTCACAAATAAAGCAATTTCCAGGCGCCGGTCATTCAGCCGGCCCAAGAAAACTGGCGGCTGCAGGACTTAAGACAGTGCTTGACAGTATCTATCCGCCGGCGCTGTACTGCAGCATATGCGGTAATCTCATCGATGGATCCAGAACGTATCATCTTTGTGACAACTGCGTAAGGCACATACGGTGGGACACAGATCCGCCTGCGGTTATACCGATGCACTCAAAAAACATCAGACTTCTCAGAGTATGCACGTACGGTGTGTATGAGAGAAGTCTGATTTTTTCTTTAAAATACCAGGACCGGCGCGAACTCGCGAAGGACATAGCCGAAATGATGAGGGACAGGCTTGAGTACGAGGGGTTCGGGAAAGGTTCGTTCGATTATATCGTTCCGATTCCTCTCAGCAAAGAAAAAGAGAAAACGCGCGGCTTCAATCAGACCGTGCTTATGGGGAAGTACCTGGCGAAAATGACAGGCGCGGAGCTGCTCCCGCATGCGCTTCTCAGGGTGAAGGATACGAGGCCGATGAGAGGGCTTTCACCGAGGGAGCGGCAGGAAAACATCGAAGGCGCTTTCGCGCCGGGGCTTACCGCGTGGAAACTGGCTGGGAAACGTGTGCTGCTGATCGATGACTTTGCCACGACTCTCGCGACAGGAAACGAAGCGGTACGGATGCTTCTTGAAGCTTCACCTTCTGATATCACGTTCATGGTTTTTGCCGCGCGTTGGGACGATGCGGTAAGATCTGCTGCCGCGGGCAGCCGGAATGCATTTTGCCATGACGGGTATATTCCGGAAGAAAAATGATATAATGTCAATGATAAAATGCAATTTGCAGTGATGCATGATGCTGAAATGAGGTCAGTATGTCAGAGAAAACGATAGAAAGAATAAAAGATATGGAACCGCGCTTCGACAAAGCATCCGAAGTGGTCTGCGGGACCGGAGAAGCGCTGGATGCACTGGAAAAAACGCTCCCTGATATTTTAGCGTTCAGCGAGTATTACGGCAGCGAAGACTGGTTTGAGGATGTGGATTCCTACAACAGGGGCGAGGTGCCCGGAGACGTGAAATGCGGAGTCCTTGCTGAGGATCTCCCGTACGACCTGATCATTGATGCGCATGAGCTCGCGCTCAGGATGCTGAAAGCAGCGCTTGCGATTCTGGAAGATATTTAGTCAGTTCGTTTGGTCAGACCACTCGCTGCAGACCGCCAAGCGCTAAAGCGCCGCGGTCTTTTATTTTATGCATGCCGCTGGGTAAGGAACTTCATAGCCTGTTCTATCCCTTCGGCGGTCAGATCGTACATTTTGAATTCCTCCGCAAGCTGCATGTGGGTCGTGTCCCAATAGCCGGGCCGCTTGGGCATCGGCTCCGGGTTGAGCCACACGCAGTGGGGGTATTTTTTCTTGAGACTTCTCATCCTGTCCATTCCGGTCACGTCGCTGTATGAACGTGTCCGCCAGTCATAGTTTTTGCCCCAAAGCTCGTACGGATCCATCATCGCGTCACCTACGAGAATAAGTCTGTATTCCTCACCGAAATTGTTCAGAATCCAGTCGATCGGAACACGGAATTTGGGCCTGAGCGACGGATCAGTGTAGAGCTCGTCGTACACGCAGTTATGGAAATAGTAGGTGTGGAGTTCTTTGAAATGGTTGGATTTAGTGGCAGCCTGGAACAGCATGCTGCAGAGCTTTGAGTAGAACTGCATCGATCCGCCCGAATCCATCAGCATGAGGATCTTTATGGAATTTCTGCGAGGCGGGCGGTATCTGAGCTTGAGTTTTCCGGCGTTGTCCGCGGTGTCCTGTATCGTTCCGTCTATATCGAGCTCGCGCTCGGATGTGTCGGTCTGGATCGACATGCTCCTGAGTGTGCGGAAGGCCATCTGGAACGCGCGGGTGTCGAGAACGTTGTCTTTCCGGAAGTCGCGGAACTTGCGCTCGCCTGCGACGGAACGGGCGGTTTTGTACATGCTTTCACCACCGATCCTGACGCCGTGCGGATGCCAGCCGGCATTTCCGAAGGCTGTATATCCATGCGTTCCGATCCACTTGTTGCCGCCGTTGTGCTCGGCGTCCTGCTCGCGGAGCCTTTGTTCTATGAGCGCGAGGATCTCGTCCATCGTCTCTGCGGGCATATCGAGAAGTTCCATCTCTTTTCTGAGTTCAGCGAAGTCGCCTGTCGGATGGTTCAGCCATTCCATGAATTCGTCCGGCAGGTCGCCTTTGAACTCGACGTCCTTAAAGTACTCGAGGAATGCCTGGTCGAATTTATCGTAGTCTGACTCGTCCCGCACTATGATCGCGCGGGCAAGGTAATAGAAGCCGGTCAGGCTCGACTGATGGAGCCCGGCTTTCATTCCTTCGAGCAGTGTCATCCACTCATTCAGGGAGACCGGAAGCCCGCGTTTTCTCAACAGAAAGAAAAAGTCTACGAACATTTGATACCTATGATACCTATCGGTTTTCCAACAAAGCCGCTCCGCGCATGGAGATCTGCTTTGTTATAAAAGTGGCTAGAGATTGTTTTTCAGAGTCTGGAGATCTTTGTCTTTTTTCAGCAGTACGCCTGCAAAGGGGATCTCTTTTTCGATGCGTTCGTAAGGGATGCCGCCTTCCATGAGCGCGACGAGCCAGTCGAGAAGCTCGGACGTACTCGGCTTCTTTTCGATCTGTGGAAGGGTGCGGATCCAGTAGAACGCTTTCAGCGCATGTCTGATGAGGTCGCCCGGAAGGTCGTCGAAGTGGACATCCAGGATCTGTTTCATGGCTTCCTCATCCGGGAATTCGATGTAGTGGAATATGCAGCGGCGAAGGAACGCGTCGGGAAGTTCTTTCTCGGCGTTTGACGTAATAATCACTATCGGACGCTCTTTTGCGGCGATAGTCTGTTTGGTCTCGGGGATGTAGAATTCCATGCGGTCGAGTTCCCAGAGAAGGTCATTGGGGAACTCGAGGTCGGCCTTGTCGATCTCGTCTATCAGGAGAACCACCTGTTCATCCGCGAGGAACGCCTCGCCGAGTTTTCCCATTTTTATGTAGTGGGAAATGTCGTCGACGCCATGTCCGCCGAACTGGCTGTCATAGAGTCTCTGGACGACGTCGTAAACATAAAGCCCGTCCTGCGCTTTTGTGGTCGATTTTATGTTCCATGTAATGAGTTCTTTTCCGAGTGCTTCAGAGATTGCTTTTGCCAGAACGGTTTTGCCCGTGCCCGGCTCCCCCTTGATAAGAAGCGGTTTCTTGAGCGTCATCGCTATGTTTACGGCGTTCATCAGTTCTTTCGAAGCGACGTAATTGTCGCTTCCGCGGAATTTCCCCTGCATGATAGTTCCTTTCTGTCCTGCCGGCTTTGTTATACAAATCAAAAAAGGTTTCCCGGCTGACCTGGTCTTTGCCCCCACATTCGCCTTGACCGGAATTTTTCCGAGGACTTACTCCTAAAATGCGCCATGCTCGCCGCCGGATCTCTGCCGGCGGTTTACGTGGATCCTTTTGCCCGCATCTGGCATGGATTTTCAACCACAGACCCGAAAAACCGTTTTTATTTTATCAGTGACCGCTGTCATTTTCAAGTTGAAGCGGATGAAAGCTGCAATATTACTGTCATTTACTTACCGCGCAGATTCGCCATAAAACTTGCAGAATTTTCAGACATATGATATAATACCTCTAACAACAGGAGCAATGGGCAGGATCCGGTTTTTGATTTGCTGCCATTGCGGACCTGTTTTGGAAAATAGGCCGGTCGGAACCGTTGATCTGACGGCATTAAGAAAGGGGAATGCGTAACAGGCAACAACTGAATCGGTCATGGTAATTATTAGAGCTGCTAAAAGCCCGTAAACCGCGAGAGGCGGTACACACCGGAAAGCATTTCGGGAATGCGGGCCGGAACGGATTGGTAACCGTACGGGAACAGCGCCCCGAGTGCGAACGGAAAAGCGGGCAGCGGCCGGGAGGTCATTATGAACACTACGATCACTGGCAAAAATTTCAGGACCTATGACAGGCTGAACAACACCATCGAGAAAAAACTCGATCGGCTGGGAAAGTATTTCAGCGACGATATCAATGCAAACGTCGTTCTCTCTCAGGAGAAAGGGAACGATAAAATAGAGGTAACGATAAACGCGAAAGGAGCGCTATTCAGAGCAGAAGAAGTTACCGATGATATATACGAGGGCATCGATTTGGTGGTCGATAAACTCGCGAACCAGATGACGAAATTCAAGGGCAAGCTCCAGAAGAGATACAACGACAACAAAGCACTGAAGTTCGAGTTTATGGAAGATCCCGTATTTGATGACGAAGACGAAGAGGAGGAAGCAGAACAGACTCACGTTGTAAGAACCAAGACATTCGACTTGAGACCTATGGACGTTGAAGAAGCGATCCTGGAGATGGAAATGCTGCAGCATGACTTCTTCGTGTTCCTGAACATGGATACAGAGAGCGTCAATGTGGTGTACAAGAGAAAAGGCAATACATACGGACTGCTTGAGCCGAGATACTGATCGTAATGTTAAAGCCCGATCAGGGCGGCGCGATACAGCAGGCGGAAATGGGTACGAAAGGATGCCCGGTCCGTAAAAACATAGATTGAAATAACGGATAGAGTCCGTATATCAGACAAAGCCCCGCCGGTGCGGGGTTTTGTTTTTGTTGGACATTTGCTGGACAAAATTGCCTCTGAAGTGTCAAAAAATGGCTAAAAATCAATGTTTTTGGCTGTATTAATTGATATTGCAATGTACAAATGCTACAATATATACTGACATTTTATACTGTAAAAGCACATAAAAATTCGGTCATAACTACTGAGACAGATTGTTTAGATAAAGGGTGACTTTATGAGAACTACTAGACGGGCGATGCTCAGGTTACTCACAGTGATTTTGGCAGTGAGCATGGTGCTCCCAACGTCGTTTATGTACGGCGGGAGTATTTCATTTGCCGAAACGGGAGACAGGGAAGCGATCGCTGAGCAAAACACTGTGGATGATGACGCTGCGCAGGGCTCTGCTCCTGATGACGCAGTCGTGAACGCAGGCGGCGCTGACACCGGCACCGGTAATGACGCACAGGTTTCCGCAGACACGGATATGTCCGCTCCTGATATTGGCGGCAAGAGCGAAGCGGTTTCCGGAGAGGACAGCGGAAAGAGCGGGTCCGGGGAACAAGGAAGCGCCGCTAAGGAAACAGAAAACGCGTCGGAGCATGGCGCCAGTTCAGGAGAAACAGGCGCTTCTGCCGGTGCAGAGGATAAAGGCGCAGCGGCAAGCAGCGAAAGCTCCGCATCTGGGGATACAGGCACATCCGATTCCGGAGAGGAGCAGGAAGGATTGAGCTTCAGTACGGATAAGGATGAATCCGTATACGCGGTTATCGTTCAGGGAAAAGCGGCCGGAAACAAAAAAGCTGCCAAGAGTGCCCTTAGGAACAATACCGGTCTCACGGATAAAGAGATAGATGATATTGCGGATGCTTTGTTTGCCGCAAAAGCCGGCGAAGCCGACGCTGCAAAGAGCGGCGCCGGTGCTGCAAAGGCAGATCCCGATTACCCGAGTTCCGGAGACGGAAGCAAGGTCGAAAGCATTACTGCGAAATGGATAACGACAGATTCTGTAGATAACGGCGATGACGCGCTCCTCTATGTCAGACCCGGAAATGACAATGCCCAGGAAGTACGTCTCCAGATAAACTATGCTTTATCCGGAGAACATAACTATGACCCGGGAGATATCACGATAACGGTACCGGCGTCAATGTTCAAAGACCGTTCGGGCAGAAGTCTGGGCGAGATAATCATCCCGTTCCCGGAAGATCCAATCAGAACGGATGACTTCAACTGGAAACTCATCGGGGATAATTACGTACTCACCAACACCAAGAAAATGAGTGCAGCAACCAAGGGATATATACAGTTCGCCTTCACCGGACTCACCCCGCATCTCATTCAGGATATGCAGGTGTCAGATGAATTCAGCGCGTATATACAGGTGCTGACGCATAAAGACAACACGATAGCGTCAAGATCCAATCCGCTTACTGCCCAGTTCGACACGGAAGCGAGACTCAACGGCGTTTCCAAGAAAGTCTACGGGGCGCCTAAGGTAGTCAAGGCAAGTGCGATCCCGGAATCCCAGCGTATCGAGGGTGTGGATGAATACATAAAAGTCGACTGGTATGTCTGGGGAAATACATCTTCCAACACCATGTACACTATCGACCAGGTCGACACGATTCCGGACGAATACAATGGATTCATTATCGGCGCGACTTCAGAAGACGGAAGGACGCTCGAAAGAAAGGGCATGTACAGCGGTTATTCCAACGGACAAGGTGCTTCCTACAGCTTTTCTACCGCTTATCCGGCAGCGCAGTTCGAGCCGGATACTGACTATGTGTTCCACAACAACATCTCATACACACTGACAGAGAAAGACCCTGACGCGGAAAAAGGCAACCCGAACGTGAACGGTGGAATCGATGAGAGGCTCGTGACGACTGGCAGCGCTTCCGCGACCGCGGTCTACAGCTACAGGGATCCCGAGTGGATCGATCCGACCGGACATTACATGATCGTCAAGAACGGTAATGACGGCATCCAGAGCGGTAACCGCACACACCAGCGCTCGTACGGTACCGGTTCATACTCGGATCTTCACATCTGGTCAAAAGGAAATCCTATCCACGGCTGGTACGGTATCTATCCGTCGGCTATCAATAAACTTCAGGATGAATACAGCGATAATGGCGCAGAAGGCGGCATCGCCCTTTCGTATACCATCAACTCGGTCGGTTACGTGATGCCGTGGATGTATGACAGTTCCTCGGCAGCGGTCGA
>JAFOKI010000126.1 GCA_017419895.1 Eubacterium sp.
ACGGCAAACTGGACCTCTCTGAAGCGGAGTCCGTCATGAACATGATTTCCGCCCACGGCGAACAGGCGGCCAACGCAGCGTACCATGCGCTGGAGGGCTCCCTCTCCCGGGAGATCCGTTCTGTGTCTGATGTGTTCATCGCCGCAGCGGCACACATGGCGGCCTGGGCCGACTACCCGGATGAGATCTACGAAGAAGAGCTCGACTACGATGTCCTGCTAACGAACTTCCGGGAAGCATACGACAAGCTAGACGCGCTCACGAAAAAGTTCGACGCCGGGCAGGCCATTACTGAAGGCGTCGAGACCGCCATCGTCGGGCGGCCGAACGTCGGAAAGTCGACACTGATGAACCGGCTCCTGCAACGGGAGCGGTCCATCGTCACAAGCATTGCCGGCACCACCCGGGACGTGGTCGAGGAGACTGCGCGCATTGGGAATGTCGTGCTGCGCCTCGCCGACACCGCCGGGCTCCACGAGTCCGAGGACGTCGTCGAGAGCATCGGCATCCAGATGGCGGAAGAGAAACTCGAGCACGCCGACCTTGTGCTCGCCGTCTTTGACGGCTCCGAGCCCCTCGACGATGCAGACCGGGCGCTGCTTCAAAAAGTCGGCAGCGTCGAGAACCGCAAGTCGATCGCCATTATCAACAAGTCAGACCTCGGCAATGTCGTCTCAGAGGAGGAGCTCTCCCCCTTCGTCAGCGCGGTCATCACATTGAGCGCGAAAGACCCGGATTGCTATGAACAGATGCGCGTGCTCCTCGAAGACCTCCTTGGCACCGCCGACTTCGACCCCTCGGCCGCCATGCTGGCGAATGAGCGGCAGCTCGACTGTGTGCATCGCGCCATGGCCGCCATCAAAGAAGCCATCGACGGCATTCAGCTCGGCCTCACCATGGACGCGCTCTCCGTCTGTGTCGACGACGCCATCGCCCCGCTCCTCGAGCTCACCGGCGAGTCCGTCTCCGACACCATCATCGAACAGGTCTTCGCCACGTTCTGCGTGGGGAAATAAAAAAACAAAGACCGCTCCGACTTACATCGGAGCGGTCTTTTTCGCGCTTTACCCATATGGGTGTTGTGTGGTCATTAATCTGCGGATTCCATTTTACTTTGGCTCAAGGAATCCCTCATCATAATTAAGTCGGATTCAGAAAAAGGGGAATCGGGGTTCCCTCCATCAAATGCAAATAGTGCCCACTCATATAATTCGACTCGATCCTGTGGAGTTCGTGCCGGCCTTAATATTTGATATCGAACCACGATATAGATATCGTCAAAGAATTCATTAAGATACATCAAATAATTGCAGAGAAGGATCCTGTTCGATGCGGAATCCTCGGTTGCTATTAAATAATTCAAAAAACTGTAAATCACTTCAGGCGGAACCCTGTTTTCGTATGCTGCCAGATATTCCAATGTGACTGCTTGTTTGGCTTCCTTCATTTTAAGCAAGAGGTCTCGGTATTTCCCCTGTAATAATTGATTTATATCCTGGCTTTTTTTCATTGTACCTATTACCTCCTTCATCTTTCTAATTAAGAGGAGAATTATAACAGTATACAACAGTGTTTTCTCCTGCGGTATATTTTCGTGCCTCATCTAATACATCTAAAGAATCCGCATTCAAGAACCGGCAAATCCCCGGGTCATAGTACCTGCTTTGTAGATAAAAGTACTTACATTTTGAAAACTGTATCCAATATTATACCGAGCGCAAGAAGCTGTGTAAAGAAAGGCTTGCTGCCATCGTCAGTATCCACAAGCTATTGGAAGTAACTTTGTATACGTTATACGAATTTGCGCTTGTATAATTCAAAGCGCTTGCTTTTCCCATCACATCGCTCTATGATTACCAATTGGGGAAATGCTGTTCTTCAAGCCGTTAATAAAAATACGGATGATGGAGGTAAATAATCTATGGGTATGAAGGGAATTCTGGTCACTCGGGCTTTGGTGTGGCTTCTTGTAGGGGCAGCTTTATTTGTTTCATTAATGTATCAGCTACCGGAAGAAAGAAAAACCAGCAAGGCAGAAAGGAAAGCAATAAAAATCATGGTTTCTGTTGTCGGCATTATTCTTATTGGCACCGGAATTGCTGATATCGTTTTTGCAATTTCACCGCATTTGGAAACTCGTGATCTTGAATTAACAGGCATGTCAAAAAAGAGGCTTTTCGAAACCCCATGTACTTTTGAAGATGAGAATGAAGCTTATCCGTTAGACGTGCCTGCAGATGTAGCTAAAGCCTCATTAACAGATTTATTAACGGAAGGTACATGGTATACCGTAACGTTTGAGACAAGATCAAATGTTGTTGTTGAAATACACGAACTTGAATGACGAGTTTTGAAGCAAGCTAAAAACCGTGCAAATAATGACCATTTTAATCGATTCCCTCATTTTTTTGTATGATTCTTCGGATATTCCCTCATTTTTTTGTAAAAATCCTTGAATATTCCCTCATTTTTTTGTAAACTGCTTTCGAAAACAGTTTCAAAAAAGGAGGGATTTTCTTGTATCTGCGCCGAAAAGTCGATACTTTCCTGAAAGAATGGAAAGCAGATCCCGAACATATGCCTCTCATTGTCAAAGGTGCACGGCAGATCGGCAAGACGGAGTCGATCGCACGGTTCTGCTCACAACACTATGACCACGTCGTCTTTCTCAACTTCGTAGAAGAAGAGAAATACAAGAGCATCACCGAAAGCGGCTACGATGTCGACAACATTATCCGAAACATCTCTCTGCTTGACCCTTCGAAACAATTTGTTCCCGGAAAAACGGTGCTTGTCTTCGATGAGATCCAGGAATTTCCGGACATCGCTTCTGCGTTGAAGTTTTTCCATCGCGACGGTCGTTTCGATGTCATCTGCAGCGGTTCTATGCTTGGCGTCAATTATCAACGGATCGAAAGCAACGCAGTGGGTTCCAAAACGGACTACCAGATGCATGGGCTGGACTTTGAAGAGTACCTTTGGGCAAAAGGATACGATGACCGTCTGGTCGATGAGATCCTGGAACACATGAAGACCCTGACCCCGTTCTCCGAAACGGAGCTCTCCGTGCTGAACACGGCTTTTTCTGAATTCTGTATTCTCGGCGGCATGCCGAACGTCGTCCGACGATTCATCGAACAGGGAACTTACACCGGTTCTTTGGAAACACAGCGGCAAATCGCCCGGGATTACGCGGAAGATGTCCGAAAGTACGCAGAAGGGCTGGACCAGGGGCGGATCATGAACGTCTACCGCCACATTCCGGCACAGCTCGCTAAAGAAAATAAGAAATTCCAGATTTCAAAAGTAGAAAAAAACGCCCGGTTCAAAGATTACCGCGGTTGTGTCGAATGGCTGACCGACTCCGGTATCGTCCTCCCCTGCTACCGCATGGAGTTCCCGGAGCTGCCGCTCAAAAGCGCTTATGACGACGCCATGTTCAAACTGTACTTTGCTGACACCGGTCTGCTCATCTCTCAGCTGGACGAAGAGGCTCAGGAAGACCTGCGTGCCAATAAAAACTTTGGTGTCTATAAAGGGGCGATTTATGAAAACATTGCCGCAGACGCGTTTGCAAAGCAGGATATCCCGCTTCGATACTTTAAAAAGGGAGACTCTACGCTGGAAATCGATTTCTTTCTGAGAACATCGAATCACCTTGTTCCGGTCGAAGTGAAAGCTACCAACAATAAAGCAAAGTCCCTCGCGACTCTGATCAAAAATGACCGTTATGCTGACATCGACTTTGGCATCAAACTGGTCAGAGGAAACATCGGGTATGCGAACCACATCTATACATTTCCCAGCTTTTGCATGTTCCTCCTGAAGCGATACATCGCCACCGGTGCACTGGAAGAACACTTCAACAAGGAGGGGTCCCAATGAAGTATTACGCTGGACATTATGA
>JAFOKI010000127.1 GCA_017419895.1 Eubacterium sp.
ATCCCCGCGACACAGAAAATCTATAAAGAGTGCATCAAACGCGGTTATATCGATATCTTTATCGACGCAGGCTGCGTGGTTTCGACACCTACATGCGGACCGTGCCTCGGCGGATACATGGGTATCCTTGCTGACGGGGAACGCTGCGTGTCCACGACGAACAGAAACTTTGTCGGCAGAATGGGCGCCATCACTTCCGAGATCTACCTCGCAAGCCCCGCAGTTGCAGCCGCTTCCGCGATAGCCGGAAAGATCACCGATCCTTCGGATATTTAAGAGAGGAGAATCCAAATGGAACAGGCAAGAGGAAAAGTCCATAAATACGGGAACAACATCGATACTGACGTTATAATCCCGGCTCGTTATCTCAATACAGCGGATGAGAAAGAGCTCGCCTCTCACTGTATGGAGGACATCGACAAGTCATTCATAACAAAGGTCTCAGCCGGCGACATCATGGTCGGCGGAGAGAATTTCGGCTGCGGTTCATCGAGAGAGCACGCCCCGATAGCTATCAAAGCAAGCGGAATAAGTGTTGTCATCGCATCCACATTCGCCCGCATATTCTACAGGAACTCCATCAATATCGGTCTTCCGATCATGGAGTCGCCTGAAGCGAGCAAAAGTATAGAAGACGGTGATGAAGTCATGGTCGATTTCGATTCCGGAACCATCACCAACATAACAAAGAACGAGACATATCAGGCCGCCCCCTTCCCCGAGTTCATTCAGAACATCATCAGGGACGGAGGTCTTCTGAAGAGTATTAAAAAATAGCAGGATGAGCAGCAAGAACAATAACAACGCAAAGGAAAACACATTAAACATTGTTTGGGTCCTCATGCGCCGCACATTAACTGCGGCGCTGTTTATTGTTCTTTTTTGCATGTTCATCGGCAATCTCACCAAGACAAATTCAACTGCTTCCTCGGCCGATATGGCTGCGGTCACCGAGAACATAAGGATACTCTCCATGTTCCAGAACTCATCTATTGAGGAAGTAGAGGCTCAGATGAAGGAAGTTGAAGAGATTTACGGCGTGCTCGGCAAGGAATCGAGCCAGCAGTCACTTAAAGCAAGGTACGCCAGTTTCTTCTCCGGAAGCTGCGTCATCGGTGACTCACTGACAGAAGGATTGTCTGTTTACGGTTTCCTTCCTTCCGAAAGTGTTTTCAGCGTTATTGGAGCGAGCATACTCGATCACGACCTTGCGCGGACAGCTGCCAAGACGTACCCGAAATACGCTTTCTTTGCGTACGGTATGAACGATATGGGCAATTTCGGCGGTGACGCAAAAAGCTTTGCATCCGAATACGAAAAAGTCCTCGACGAATTCATCAAGGTCTCGCCGAAAACCAAAGTCTATGTCAATACGATCTCGACACCTTCAAAGGAAGCAATCGAGAACAATCATTCTTTGAAATACTACAAGATATTCAATGAGGCAATCATTGAGATGTGCGGCAGAAAAGATATCCCGTACATCAACATTACAGATATTCTGCCCGAGCACCCGGAGTGCTATGAAGGCGACGGGATACACGCAGTTCCCGACTACTACTATTACTGGCTCGACAAACTGATAAACGAAGCGGGGATGGACTCATGAGCAGGATCAAAAGCGCGGAATTCGCGAGATCACTCATCGTCAAAATCATTCTGACGGCAGTCCTCGCGGTATTCCTTACGGCAGTATACAGAAGTTCAAGTACGACCGACATACCCGTCTCGGTAATAGAAGCAGAGCTAAAAGGCCTGCCCGCTGTTTCCGGGATGCAGCAGTGCGGCACAAGAGAAGTGCTGCACTTCCTCGAGATAGACACTACGTCTCTCGATTCTTTTGCATACTATAAATCAACACAGGCGCTCGGTGTGGATGAGATATTCATTGTAAAAGCTGTCGAAAAAGAAGACCTCGAATCTGTGCGTGATGCCGTGGAAGACAGGATCGCTTCCCAGATCAAGACTTTTGAGAGTTACGGTCCTGAGCAGACCGCAAGACTCAAGCACGCGATTGTTACAATACGCGGAAAATATCTTCTGTATTGTACAGCCGAAAACCCCGATGAAATTGAGGAGGTGTTCCTGAATGCTCTTTAGCAGTACCCTCTTCATTTATATATTCCTTCCGATCGTTCTCGCGGTATACTTCATCGTTCCGAAAAAACATGTTGATTTCCGGAACGCGGTGCTTCTCATTGCCAGTCTGGTTTTCTACGCATGGGGCGAGCCCATATACGTCGCTCTGATGATCTACAGCATCATATTCAACTATTTCATGGCGCTAGAAATAGCACGGGAGAAGAAGCGCGGCGGAAGCGGCAAGATAAACTTTGTCTTTACCGTAATCGTGAATCTGTTCATACTCTGTTTCTTCAAGTATTACGGATTCCTGATGGATAATATCAACAGCTGGTTTAACCTTGGAATCAGATACAGCGCTTTGTCGCTGCCGATAGGAATATCGTTCTATACATTCCAGGCGCTTTCGTACATCATAGATGTCTACCGCGGAAGAGTCAGGGCACAGGGTAATCTCCTGAGGTTCGCGGTTTATCTTTCCCTCTTTCCACAGCTTATTGCCGGGCCAATCGTAAAGTACCGCGATATCGAAACACGGCTCAGGAAACGCGAGATAACATTCTCAAGTTTCGGTCAAGGCGCGGAGCGATTCGTATTCGGTCTTGGGAAAAAAGTTCTTCTCGCGAACAATCTCGGGGCACTCCATCAGGCTGTCACAGCTTTGTCTGCGGATCAGCAGTCGACGGCAGCACTCTGGATCGGGATAGCCGCATATACGATGCAGATATACTTCGATTTCAGCGGTTACTCGGATATGGCGATCGGACTCGGAAAGATGTTTGGCTTCGACTTCCTCGAGAACTTCGAGCATCCATATATATCGCGCAGCGTCACAGAATTCTGGAGAAGATGGCACATCTCACTCTCCTCCTGGTTCCGTGAGTATCTGTACATTCCGCTTGGCGGAAACAGAGTGACCGTTCCGAGACACATGCTTAACCTGATGATTGTCTGGGGACTCACCGGTCTCTGGCACGGGGCAAGTTGGAATTTCGTATTCTGGGGTATGTATTACGGCATTCTTCTCATTCTTGAAAAATACATATGGGGAAGCGGTCTCGAAAAGCTTCCAAAGGTATTCGGCACAGTCATAACCATGATTCTCGTGATGATTGGCTGGGTATTCTTCTCGAGCCCCGACCTTACATCCGCATTCGGTTATCTGGGCGGAATGTTCGGCATCGGCAGTACGGCTGCATTTAACGGTACTTCCGGATACTTAATTAAAACCAACGCGATAATGCTGGTTATCGGCCTTATTTTCTGCGGACCCGGACCTTACGATTCATACAAAAAGCTTTCGGAAAAGGTCCCGGTCGTACCGGCATTCACGATACTTTTGATAATGATACTGTCGACAGCTTATCTGGTCTACAGTTCATATAACCCGTTCCTGTATTTCAGGTTCTGAAAGGAGCCGGATTTTTGAAAGGAAAAATCAACAGCAGCATAATAGCGGCGATGGTTTTCATGATCGTCATATTCGCGGGAGGCATCCTGTTTGTTTGCATGCCCGACCGTGAATTCTCGCCCCTTGAAAACAGGCTTCTTGAACAAAGCCCTGAGTTCACCACGCAGAAATACTTTGACGGAAGATATGCCGCAAAGCTCGACACCTACCTGAATGACCAGTTCCCGTTCAGGGACAGCTTTGTCAAGATAAAATCTTCAGTCGATGTGACGGCCGGAAAACTCGAGTCCAACGGCGTCTTCAGATGCGCTGACAATTACCTTATGGAAGATATCACAGTACCGTCGGACAGCACTGTCGCTGCGTACAAGCGCACACTGAAAGCTTTCACCGAGAAATACCCCGACCTTATGATGACTTTCCTGCTTGCGCCGAACGCAGCAAACATACTGAGCGAAAAACTCCCTGACGCTGTCAGGACAGCAGACCAGAACAAATACATGGACGATCTTTTCGCTGCAGTCGAAAGCTACGGCATCACGCCTATAGATGTCCGCACAGACCTCATAAGAGCCAAAGAAGCAAAACAGATCTATTACAAAACAGACCACCACTGGACAACGGACGGGGCTTACGTCGCTTATCGCAAGTTCCGCGAGATCAAGAAATACAACAAAGATATTTCGTACAAACCGATTGTCGTTAAGAACGATTTCTGCGGTACACTCTATTCCAAGAGCGGGTTCACGAACGGTGAATATGACGCAATAACGATCTATCTTCCCGACAACGACGAGAACTACAGGGATTCCATAATCTATTACGCGGACAGCAAGGTTAAGACCACCAGCTTCTACGAGAAAGACAATCTCAAAGAAAAAGACGCCTATACTGTGTTCGGCGGAAGCAACCACCCGAAATATACGATCGAGACGCCTGTTGTTTCCCAGCAGAATCTGCTTCTTCTCAAAGACTCTTACGCGAACAGCATGATACCGTTCCTGTCGCAGCATTTCCGCAAGATAGTCGTTATCGACCCGAGATATTTCTTCGACGATATCGATGACATAATCACATCGGAAAAGATTTCACAGGTCATGTTCCTATATAACGCCAACACATTCTTCTCAGACGATTCGCTGGCGATGCTGCTTTCGAGCACAGCTGAGTGTTGTTCCGACAGACATAATACAAAAAGCAAAAAGGCACGGCAGAAGCCGTGCCTTTTTTTAGTACTGATATATGTTTTTAAGAAAGCTTTTTCTGTGTATCGGTGTGATGCCATGCTCGTTTATTCCTTTGTAGTGAGCGGCAGTGCCGTAGCCTTTGTTCTTTTCGAAAGCATAATACGGATACTCATTCGCATACTCGATCATCATGGTGTCCCTGCATACTTTCGCTACTATCGATGCTGCCGCGATCGAAAGACTCGTGGCGTCGCCCTTTATGAGCGAGACCTGTGCAATCGGAAGGTTCTCAAGTTCGATGGCGTCGAACATCACAAGGTCGATACCGGAACCTGTACGCTCTTTCAGCATTGCGTCGGCTGCAAGTACCGCGTCACGCATGGCTTCACGGGTTGCGTTCAGGATATTGATCTCATCGATTCTTTTGTTGTCCCGCATCCCAATACCGTACGCCAGCGCATTTTCTCTTATGACTGCGTCAAGCTCGGTGCGTTTCTTCTCACTGAGTTTTTTCGAGTCATCGATCCCAAGAACATCAAAATCATCGGGAAGTACCACGCACGCGGTAACGACGGGACCCGCTAGAGGTCCCCTGCCCACTTCGTCTGTGCCTGCCACGAATCTTATATTCCCGCGTTTCTGACTCTTATCAAAGCCCGCAAGTTCGTCATGCCTGGCCTTTAATTTTTCTTCTCGTTCGGCTTTTGTCATTCCCATATGAACACCTGTATCTCAGAACCGCCTTTCATGAAAAGGCAGGGTGATTGTCAGTCTTCCACCTTTTCCAAAGTAATCTTTCCGATAGCCGCAGATCTGAATTCATCGATCATCATCTTGGCGACCCTGTCGTAATCAATCCGTTTACCCGGGAGGATGCAGCCGCGTTTTATCGCTATTGCTTCCATAGTCTCGAGCGAAGTTTCGCATATCTCATCGATACCGTATCTGGAGATGAGCAGCTGCGGATATTCAGTTTCCATGTACTTGACGAACTCGAGCCCGAGATCGGCAATGTTAAGGACCTCATCTTTTATCGATCCGCAGAATGCAAGCGCAAGACCGGTTCCGGGGTCTTCGAGTTTGGGCCAGAGTATACCGGGCGTGTCAAGAAGCTGCATCCCGTTGCTGAGTGTAAGCCACTGTTTGCCTTTCGTCACTCCGGGTTTATCGCCTGTACGGGCGCTTTTTTTGCCTGTGAGCCGGTTTATGAGCGAAGACTTCCCGACATTCGGTATGCCCACTATCATCATTCTGAGAGGCTTTCTTTTCCTCACAGCGGCATTTGCGGGTTTTCCATTTGCCGCATCACTGCCTGCGGCATCGGTGGAGCCTTGACCGGCTGATGCCGCGGCGTTTCTTTGTTTGAGCAGCGACGACTCGATGCTCTCAAGAAGCTTCAGAAGTTCCTTGG
>JAFOKI010000128.1 GCA_017419895.1 Eubacterium sp.
ACTCAGAGACCAGTTGCACAGCAGACTCCGGTATCGCCGCAGAAATTCAGCGACAGACCTACATATGTTATGCAGAGACCGCTCGAGCAGGAGGCTGAAGCGGCTCAGAAGCCACAGCGCCAGTCTTATGCTCAGAAATACGAATCTGCTGAAGCGAAGGCCGACAGCGTAATGGCGCAGTCGGATGATATACTTGCCCAGATCGACAGGGAGCTTGAGAAGGCGAAATCAAAAACCGAGACAGTCAGACAACCGGCTAAATCGTTCGATGAACGGGCACGCACGATAGTCCTCGACGAGGATGATTTCCTGAAAGGTCTCAGAAACCAGTAAAGGTAAAACAGATCGCGGGGTGACCCGCGATCTTAATGACAGGATAAACGAATGGTGTATTTGGTATTGGCGGCGATAGTCATCGCCGCCGATCAGATAACAAAAATGATGATAAGGAGCGCCCTTGTTCCGGGAGAAACGATCCCGGTAATAGGTGATTTTTTCACAATTACCTATGTCCAGAACAAAGGCGCTGCTTTTGGCATGCTTTCCGGTCAGAGCAAACTGCTGACACTTATTCCGCTTGCTGTCATAATCGCAGCTATGGCGTTTGTGCTCTTCAGCAAGAAAACACATCCATTCGTAAAATTCGCCGTAACGCTTATAGCAGCGGGAGGCGCAGGAAACATTATTGACAGGATACAGCTAGGGCAGGTCACCGATATGATCTCGTTCAGCATATTTCCGCCTGTCTTCAATGTTGCCGATATCGGTGTGACCGTAGGGTGCTTCCTGGTCCTTATTTATGTACTCTTTGGGGACAGGATCGATGCTGCTTTGAGTCGCGGTAAAAAGGGTGAAGATATTGGAAGCTGAGCGCTTTGTTATACTCGCTGATGAGGGCAGCGTCAATGAGCGGATAGATTCCGTGATCGCCGGAGAGATTGAAGGACTCTCCCGTTCGAGAGTGCAGACTCTGATAGATGAAGGCGCTGTCATCGTTTCGGGTGTTCCGTGCTTGTCCAAGAAATACAAAGTAAAGGCCGGGGACAGGATAGAGATACTCGTCGAACCGGTTGAGAGTCTGGTGATCGAGCCGGAAAACATCCTACTCGACATAAGATATGAGGACGATGATGTCATTGTCGTCAACAAACCGCAGGGGATGGTCGTTCATCCGGCGGTCGGCAATCTGAACGGTACTCTTGTCAACGCGCTGCTTTATCATTGCGGAGATCACCTGTCCGATCTGAACGGACCCGTGAGACCGGGAATTGTCCACAGGATCGATAAAGACACCAGCGGTCTTATTCTGGCAGCCAAGAACAATGCTGCCCACGAAGCGCTTGCGGAGCAGTTTTTCTACCATACGATAACGAGAACGTATATCGCGCTCGTAAGGGACAATATAAAAGAGGATGACGGAACGATAGACCTTCCGATAGGGCGTGACCCGTCGAACAGGTTCAGAAGGTGTGTAAACGGCGCCAATCCCAAAAATGCAGTGACGCATTACAAAGTTCTCGAGCGGTTTGGTGACATGACGCTCGTATCATGTGAGCTGGAAACAGGAAGAACACATCAGATCAGGGTACATATGGCGCATATTAAACATCCTGTGGTCGGCGACGCGCTGTACGGACCGAGGAAGACCAGGAGTACCGCGGACGGACAGTTCCTTCATGCGGCGGTTCTCGGATTCGATCATCCCACAACCGGTGAGTACATGGTATTTACCGCAGCTCTGCCTGATCGGTTCCTGAAAATGCTGGAATCACTAAGAAAAAGCCGATGACACCGCGAAGGGAGCGTATGGAAAAAGCGGACGAACTGGTCGCCCGCAGGCCGGCTCTGATGAAAAACCGCATGGATCAGTCGGGTTCGACCGGCTTGTCCGTTTCTAGCCGATTGGATGTTATGGAGTTAGGACGATAAACAGCTGTACGTTCTTCCGCGACCGCAAAAGCATCAAGGCGGAATGCAGGGCCGCAGTCAAGCTCGCGGATGAACTCTCTGCAATCGGCGCAGATGAATCCGCCGCGAAATGCGATATTTTTGTAAATGTTGCCACAAATCGAACAAGTCTGGTTCATATTTCCTCCTGAGCCATGTGACTATGAAAGGAATGCCGATGGATCGGCCGGCTTGTTTGAGATGGTAATGCATTTAGCCCGGGCAATTCAAGGACTCCGGGCGGAAAGTCAAAAAAACAGTATTTAAAAACAAGATTTCAGTGTTTTTGAGTATCGACCGGCTTTGTTGTCATCTGACTGTGAATCCGGGAGCGCGGTCAAGACACTGATAAACGACAAGAGGTCAAAAAATGAGTGAAGCAAATGCATTGGCGACGCTGGACACAACACTGCGTTATGAGCATGAATCCAGCGGCGCGGAAAAAATGAGAAAAGGCCATCTGGAAGACGCCCTGATCGGGCTCGATGGCTTTGAATATCTTATGATGCAGTATAACTCCGCGATACTTGAGGTCAGGACCAAACTTGAGATACTTAACGACGATCTTTCTATCTCGGAGCCGTCCAATCCGATCTCATACATCAGATCGCGTCTTAAAGACCCACTGAGTGTCTACGAAAAACTCGTCAGACAGGGTAATGAAATCTCGCTTAAGTCGATAGAGCAGAATCTTACGGACGTAGCCGGTATCAGGGTGATTTGTCCGTTCATAGACGATATATATAAAGTAGCGAATATGCTCGTACAGCAGGATGATATCACACTTATCCGCACAAAAGACTACATCAAGCGCCCGAAACCGAACGGCTACAGAAGCTATCACATGATAGTCGAGGTACCGGTATACTTTGCAAACGAGAAAAAACCTGTTCGTGTTGAAGTCCAGATCAGGACTGTAGCAATGGACTTCTGGGCAAATCTTGAACACAGAATGAAATATAAGCGTGACCTTTCGCAGAAAGCGGTCGATATGATTTACCGTGATCTCAGGGAATGCGCGGACACTATAAATGAAACAGACGAAAAAATGATGGAGATCCGTAACAGGATAAACGACGTTCTGTCAACAGAAGAGTAAAAACAAAGGCACCGGGCCGAATAGCCGGGTGCCTTTTATAAACGCTGCATTCGCGGATCAATCCTTGCTGCCAGGGAGCTTGGGATCTGCATATACAGTATTGTTATCGGTAAAAATCACCATGCCGGGCTTGGCGCCGCCCGGCTTTTTTACATATTTGACGAGCACGTAATCGACGGGTACGTTCTCGGAAGCGCGGGCTTTGCTGTGGTAAGCGGCGATGGACGCAGCCTCGCGTATCGCGGTCTCGGTTGACGCTTTGCCTTCTGTCCTGACTATGACATGCGAACCCGGAATATCTTTAGTGTGAAGCCAGAGATCCGTCTTCGCCGCGGTCCTCAGCGTGAGGATATCGTTCTCTTTGTTGTTTCTTCCGACCAGCACCGTAAAGCCATCGGACGTAACGTATTTTATCGGCTCCTGCTTGACAGGTTTTCTGTTTTTTCTTGAGTTTCCGCGATGTCTGATCAGACCGGATTCCTCGAGCTCTTCCCGTATCGCCGCGATGGAATTCTCGTCTTCCGCACGCTCAAGGCTGCTCAGCACTGACTCGAGATACGCAATCAGCTCGTCGTTCTCGGCGATCTGCTGAGTCTTTTCTTTTATTGCTGTACGCGATTTTCCGTAGCGGTGGAAATACTGCTGGGCGTTTTTGTTCGGACTGAATCTGGGATCAAGAGCAATCGTAACTATGCTCCCGTCGTAGTAATTGGTAAGGGTGACCTCGCTCATGCCGTTCTTGAGGAGGTGCATGTTCGCTGTAAGTAGTTCCCCATAAAGTCTGAGACTATCAGAGTCTTCGGCTTCTTTGAGGTCCTCGCTCAGTTTCTGTTTTTTGAGCTGACACTTTTCGAGCTTTTGGGCAACGTTTTTTATAAGTTCGCGCGCCGACTGCGAGGTCCTGTTAGTGGCTTCACGGTTCTCGTAGAAATAACCTGCAGCCTCGCTGAGAGTGTTGAACGTCAGCTTTTTGTGTGAGCCCTCGAATGCGGTGAGCGTGGTTATGCCGTACTCCCTGGGCATGCCTTTTTCGTCCGCGTAAACAAAACTCTTAAATCGCAGACTCTCTATTTCATCCAGTATTCCACGAAGGAACCCGTATCTGTCCTTTTGCTCAGCAAGCTCGTCGGCTATCGCGGGGGATATACCACCGATCCTTGCGAGTATCGCTTTACCAGTCTCACCTGCAGCATCCAGCTCTTCCTGTGCAGCTTCCTTGAACGGTATTTTGTCCTGAACGGGCGGGTATTCGTATTTCTTTCCGGGCAGCACCTGCCTCGCGCGCGAAGCGTCGAGCGACACATGTTTGATGCCATCAACGATTTTGCCTGTCTCCATGTCGACAAGTATCGCGTTGCTGTGGCGGCCCATGATCTCAAAAACAAGGAGCCTGGCGACCGTGAATCCGAGCTCGTTCCTGGTTTCCAGCACGAACTCGATGATCCGTTCGGAATCCTTCTGTCTGATTTCCGCGATCCTGCTGCCAAGCAGGTGTTTCCTGAGCAGCATACAGAAATTGTACGGTTCCGGAGGATTCACGGGGTTCTCGTTTATCAGCCGGACACACGATGAAGCGCTCGACACATTTGCGTAAAGTCTTTTGTTTCCTTCTCTTGTGTGCACCAGAAACACGAGCTCTTCCGGCCTCGGCTGATGGATCTTGTCGATCTTGCCGAAAAGAAGTGCCGCTTCCAGTTCCTTTGTCATCGCGTATGTGGTTATCCCGTCAAATGCCATAGGGTCGGTTTCCTTTCGTAGCGGCCATTGGCCGCGGCTTTGTTGCAATTGTAGCATTTTTCGATGCTTCTGGAAAGGTCGTTATATGAACAAAACTGTTTTTCGCCGGTATCCATGAAGTATGCGGGCAATATGCCTCGGTATTATGCTGCATCAACAAAAAAACCTCCATCCTTGCCCGACGGCTTTATTTGAGATATAATAATATAATTAACGACATACTATAACGGAGGAACCATATGATTAGAAGTATGACGGGCTTTGGCCGCGGCGAGTACAGAGATGAGAAAAGAGTGATCACAGTCGAATTAAAATCTGTGAACCACAGATTCAGTGATATAAATATCAAGATGCCGAGGAGATATACGTTCGCGGAGGAAAAAATCAAGGCGAAGGTCAGGGAATATGCCCGGCGCGGTAAAATCGACTGCTCCGTTATGGTAGATAACGTTGCGGAAAGCGATGTCAGGATCACGCTCAACAGACCGGCGCTGGAACAGTACCTGAACAACCTTAAGGCCATGAAAGGCGAATACAGTCTGTCGGGCGACATTACGCTCGACCTTGTTGCTTCACTCCCGGACGTCATGAGGCAGATGCCTGAGATAGAGGATCAGGAAGAGATGACGAAATGTCTTCTCGCGGCAGTTGAGGAAGCGGCTAAAAACCTTGAGAGCACAAGGATGGAAGAAGGCGCACGCCTGGCGGAAGACCTTCTGATGCGCGGAAAGACAGTGCTTGGTCTCGCGGAAAAAATCGAAGAGCGTTCGGAAACTGTCCCGGCAAAATACAGAGACAAATTAAAGGCAAGGATCGAGGAACTTCTCGAGGGTACCGGAGTTGAGTTGCCTGAGGAGCGCCTTGCAGTGGAAGTCGCGGTATTTGCTGACAAATGCAATATAACAGAAGAAATAACCAGACTTAAGAGCCACGTAGAGCAGCTCGGAAGCATAATCGGTTCCGGACGCGGCGCGGAGGGAAAAGAACTTGATTTTCTGATCCAGGAGATGAACAGGGAAGCAAACACCATCGGCTCAAAGGCGAACGATCTGGAGGTCACAAACCTGATGCTCAAACTTAAGGCTGAAGTAGAGAAGATCAGGGAACAGGTCCAGAATATAGAATAAGATATTCCGGCAAAGCTGCCCGCAAGCTGCGGTTTGCGGCAGGCTGTAAAACTTCTTGCCAACCGGGCGGGAATACGATATAATAATTTACTGGCTTTTAACGGCGGAGGGCGAAATGGCAGACAAGAAAAGAGGCAAACTATTCGTCATATCGGGACCGTCAGGGGCGGGAAAAGGCACGATCGTGAATTCGATCATGGCCGCCGATGCGGGATCCACAGCGCTTTCGATTTCGATGACGACGCGCGATCCGAGGGAAGGCGAAGAACACGGCGTTCACTATTTTTTCGCAACCAGGGACGAATTCCTCGAAAAGATTGATGCCGGCGGTTTCCTTGAGTATGCCGAAGTGTATGGTAATTTCTATGGTACGCCGAGGGAATATGTCGATGAAAAGCTCGATGCAGGTATCGATGTGATCCTTGAGATCGACATCCAGGGAGCGCTGAGCGTGAACACAACGCTTCCCGAAGCTGTGCTGATCTTCATCCTGCCGCCTTCGATGGAAGTGCTCAGGGAAAGACTCAGTGGGCGCGGTACGGAGACACCCGAGCAGATTGAACTCAGGCTATCCAAGACGCTTGGCGAA
>JAFOKI010000129.1 GCA_017419895.1 Eubacterium sp.
ACCATTGGTCACGTTGACCACGGCAAGACTTCTCTTACAGCTGCTATCACGAAGGTTCTGTCCTTCCAGGGTAAGGCACAGTATGAGGCTTACGGCGATATCGATAAGGCTCCGGAAGAAAGAGCTCGTGGTATCACGATCAACACCGCTCACGTTGAGTACGAGACAGACGCTCGTCACTACGCTCACGTTGACTGCCCCGGCCATGCCGACTATATCAAGAACATGATCACTGGTGCTGCTCAGATGGACGGTGCTATCCTCGTAGTATCCGCTTCTGACGGACCGATGCCTCAGACACGTGAGCACATCCTGCTCGCTCGTCAGGTAGGTGTTCCTTACATCGTAGTATTCATGAACAAGTGCGATCAGGTTGACGATGAAGAGCTCCTCGAGCTCGTTGAGATGGACATCCGTGATCTTCTCAACCAGTACGAGTTCCCGGGCGACGATACACCGATCATCCGTGGTTCTGCTCTGCAGGCTCTGGAGTCCACATCTACAGATGTTAACGCTCCTGAGTATGCTCCGATCCTTGAGCTCATGAAGGCTGTAGACGAGTTCATCGCTACACCTGCTCGTCCGACAGACCTCCCGTTCCTGATGCCTGTTGAGGACGTATTCACAATCACAGGTCGTGGTACAGTTGCTACCGGCCGTCTCGAGCGTGGTATCATCAAAGTTGGTGACGCTGCTGAGATCGTTGGTCTCCAGGATGAGCCGAAGGGCACAACAATCACTGGTGTTGAGATGTTCCACAAGCTCCTCGATCAGGCTGAGGCTGGTGATAACATCGGTGCTCTCCTCCGTGGTATCGACCGTAAGGAAGTTGAGCGTGGTCAGGTTCTGGCTAAGCCGGGTACAATCACACCTCACACAAAGTTCACAGGTCAAGTTTACGTTCTGACACACGACGAAGGTGGCCGTCATAAGCCTTTCTTCAATGGTTATCGTCCGCAGTTCTATTTCAGAACAACAGACGTTACCGGTGTTGCTCACCTTCCGGAAGGCACAGAAATGTGCATGCCTGGTGACCACGTAACCATCACTGTTGAGCTCATCACTCCTATCGCTATGGAGCAGGGCCTCAAGTTCGCTATCCGTGAGGGTGGCCGTACAGTTGGTGCTGGTACTGTTGCTACAATCATCGAGTAATTCGATCCTAAAGTAGATCAAACAAGCTATTTCAAAGAGCTTCGGGATTCCGATCCCGGAGCTCTTTTTTTGCGCAGGCACGGAAAAAAGATCTTGTGGCTTTCTTTCTATTACCCGGTAATCACAAGTTCACGATATATTGTTGACAAAAAGTTTATAAATGCCAGCGCTTCTATGGTATAGAATGGTTGTATAGTTCGTAAAATCGGAGGATATGTGCCATGCCTGAATATCTACTCGACTGGAATGAATATACGAAGACGGCGATCACGATCGCAGAGGAGGGCGCGGTCCTTCTGAAGAACGACCGGGAGGCACTTCCTATTAATGGTGGGGCAAAGGTCGCGGTTTTCGGACGCATGCAGAATAACTACTATAAGAGCGGTACGGGTTCCGGCGGCATGGTTAACGTAAAGCATGTCGTATCGATCCTCGAAGGTCTTTCCGAGGACAAAGATATATCCCTGGATGAGGAACTTATCCGCACATATAAAGAGTGGGAAGAGAAGAATCCTGTTGATCCGGGCATGGGCTGGGGAAAAGAAAACTGGTCTCAGCCGGAGATGCCTCTTTCCGATGATCTGGTAAAAGCAGCCGCAGCGCGTAACGACGCAGCGATCCTGGTCATCGCCAGAACAGCTGGTGAAGACCGTGACAATACAGCGGAGAAAGGATCTTTCTTTTTAAGTGATGGAGAAGAGGAGATGCTGCAGAAGGTTTGCGCGGCATTCCCCAAGACGATCGTTCTTCTCAATGTCGGAAACATCATCGACATGAGTTTCGTAGAGAAATTTGATCCGGCAGCCGTCATGTATGTATGGCAGGCCGGCATGATCGGCGGTACCGCTGTCGCTAACGTCGTGACAGGTAAGGCGGTCCCGTCGGGAAGCCTGACGGATACTATTGCAAAAGCACTTTCCGATTATCCGTCATCAGCGAATTTCGGCCAGGATGAATTCAAGGACTTCTACGCAGAGGATATCTTCGTAGGATACCGTTTCTTCTCGACATTTGCTCCGGAGAAGGTCCTCTATCCGTTCGGCTTCGGACTTTCCTATACGGAGTTTGACGTGAAGATCCTGGGCTTTGAAGCAGACGGCACGGATGTGACCGTAAAGGCTTCCGTAACGAATACGGGAAAACTTCCCGGAAAGAAGACCGTGATGCTCTTTGCCGGCGCTCCGGGCGACCGTTTCGCGATGCCGGGAAGAGTGCTCGTGGACTTCAAAAAGACATCTGAACTGGCACCGGGAGAGGCGCAGGAACTTGTGCTTTCCGCCGGAGCCAACCGGTACTGTGGTTTTGACGATGACGGAAGACTTCTCGGGAAGACCGGATGGGTGCTCCCGAAGGGAACATATTCCTTCTACTGCGGCGAGAACGTAAGAGACGCCGAGAAAGCCGGAGCCATCGAGATCACGGAAGATACGATGCTCGAGGAACTGGAGTCTGCATTTAAGCCGGTACAGGCTTTTGACAGACTGACGATCGGCGGGAACTACGAACCGGTACCGCTTCGTAAGGTAAACCACCTCGATACGAGAATGGATCGTCTTCCGAAGGAGATCGAGCAGACAGGCGACCGCGGGATCAAGCTCGCGGACGTAAAGAACGGGAAGAACACGCTGGAAGAATTCATCGCACAGCTTTCCGATGAGGATCTCTCGCTCATCATCCGCGGTGAGGGCATGGGCAGCCCGAAGGTTACGACCGGTACGGCTGCGGCTTATGGCGGTGTTACAAAAGAACTGAAGACGATGGGTATCCCGACGTTGTGCTGCGATGACGGCCCGTCCGGCATGCGTATCGACAGCGGAAAGAAAGCATTTGCGATCCCGAACGGCACGTGTCTGGCATGTTCTTTTAACGAGGAATTAAACGAGGAACTCTTTACCTGGTTCGGCATCGAGATGGTAAGTAATGAAGTCGATGTCATCTTAGGGCCCGGTATCAATATCCACAGACATCCGCTGAACGGCAGAAACTTCGAGTATTTCTCCGAGGATCCGCTTGTTTCCGGACGTATCGCTTCGGCTCAGATCAAGGGCCTCGAGAAGCACGGCGTGACGGCGACGATCAAGCATTTCTGCGCCAATAACAGAGAGACGAACCGCCGCTTCATGGATTCGATTGTGTCCGAGAGAGCGCTCCGCGAGATCTATCTCAAGGGCTTCGAGATCGCGATCAAGGAAGGAAAAGCGAGATCCGTCATGTCCGTCTATAACATGATCAACGGCTGCTTCGGTACATCGAACTATGAACTGAATACGATCATTCTCCACGACCAGTGGAAGTACACCGGCCTTCTGATGACAGACTGGTGGGCATTCATTCAGGAGATCCCGGCAAACCCCTTTGACCATTCGCTGGACGAGCACTCGATCATGGCGAGAGCACAGTGCGATGTCTATATGGTCTGCTCTTCGGTCGAGCGTGGAGACCTCGATGCGACGGATACTTTCAGAAACCTGAAGGATGGACGTACCGATCTGGTGACAAGAGCCGAGCTCCAGAGAAATGCTGCCAATATCCTGCGATTTGCGATGGATACACCGGCGATGGATGCGGTCATGGGAAATAAGCCGACCGTAAAGCATATCGACTGTCCGTTCTCGGACGACACGATCGAGGCCAAGGTCGACGTGTACTACAACATCGATGA
>JAFOKI010000014.1 GCA_017419895.1 Eubacterium sp.
CCCTGGTAATTCAGGATCGGAGTGCCGTTGATCGCGAGCTGCGCTTTGTAGACGATCTGCTCGGTGATCTCCATCATGTTTTCCATGTTGCCGTATGCCATGTAGCATTCCATGGATGTGTATTCGGGGTTATGGTTTCTGTCCATGCCCTCGTTTCTGAACATCTTGCCCATCTCGTAGACACGGTCAAGGCCGCCGACGATCAGTCTCTTGAGGTAAAGCTCATTCGAGATCCTGAGTTTCAAAGCCATGTCGAGGGTATTGTGATGCGTCTCGAACGGACGCGCGTTTGCTCCGCCCGCGATCGGGACCATTGTCGGTGTCGTGACTTCCAGGAAACCGTAGTCGTCCTCGAGGACGCGCTTGATCTCATGCTCTACTTTGGAGCGCTTGACAAATGTGTCTTTTACGTCCTGGTTCATGATCAGGTCAACGTAGCGCTGTCTGTATCTGAGGTCCTGGTCTCTCAAGCCGCCCCATTTATCCGGCAGAACCTGAATGGATTTGCTGAGCAGAACGAGCTGCTGGGCGTGGATCGAGATCTCTCCCGTCTTTGTTGTGAATACAAAGCCTTTTACGCCGAGGATATCGCCGATGTCATAAGTTTTGAACCACTTGTAGTCTTCCTGGCCTATGTCATCGCGCTTGACGTAAACCTGGATCCTGCCCTGCTTGTCCTGGATATCGATGAAGGCTGCCTTGCCCATGACGCGTTTGCTCATCATGCGGCCGGCGCAGGAGACCTCCTGTCCTTCCATCGCGATAAAGTTATCCTTGATGTCTTTACTGTGTGCTGTGACGTCCCAAGTCTCATTGAGGAACGGATCACGTCCGGCTTCTCTGAGCTCCTGGAGTTTTCCTCTTCTGATCCTGCGCTGTTCGGTAAGTTCCTCTTCCGTTATTTCCGGCGCGTCAGCAACATCCGGCGCCTGCTGCGCCTGGTTTTCCATCCCGATCTCTGTTCTGTCGGTACTCATATATGTTTTTCTCCTTAGTTGGTGATCTCGATCTTGACGATCTCGTAATTCAGGACTCCGTTGGGAACGATGACCTCGATCTTGTCGCCCGTGGTCTTTCCGAGCAGGCTCTCGCCTATCGCGGAATCCGTCGAGATTTTAGGCGGCTCCGAGAACGGGTCGACCTCGTTGGTCGCAACGATCTCGTACTGAAGTTTTTTCTTGGTTTTCTTATCTTTAACGGTCACAGTGACGCCGATGCTGATGATGTCGTCATGGATGTCTTCTTCCTTGATGATGACCGCGTTCGCGAGAGTATCTGCGATCTCCTGGATCCTGGCCTGATTCTGGGCCTGTTCTTCCTTAGCCGCGTCGTATTCCGCGTTCTCTGAAAGGTCGCCGTAACCTTTTGCTTCCTTGATATGCTCAGCGATCTCTTTTTTCTTGACCGTTTCGAGTTCGTTCTTTTCGGCAACTAGCTTATCGTAACTCGCCTGTGTCAAAGTTACTTTTTTCTGTTCAGCCATTTTGCTTTTCGCTCCTTTCGGGAATTCGGGAACCCGGTATTCGCATGATTCGGTTTACTGATCCGATGAATACCGGCATTCTCTTGGATTTATGCCGTAATATTATACTCTTAAAAGCGCTTCACGTCAACGATTGAGCGGAAATCTATCCGGCATTCGCCGCCCGATAACCCGATCGGTACAATATCGCTGAACGAATAGATTTCCGGCAGTACATCCTTAGTAAAATCATAGACCAGGACCTTCCTGCTCTCGGGATCCACGATCCAGTACTCGTGAACACCAGCTTCCATATATTTATTCAGTTTGAGCAGGCAGTCCCTCTGCCGCGTCGACGGGGAAAGCACCTCGAGCACAAGTTCAGGCGCGCCGTCAATCATTCTTTCGTTATTGTCTTCATGACAAAGCACCACCAGATCAGGCTCGAACATGTTCCTGTCGTCCCTGAACAGCCTCACATCGACAGGCGCGAAATAGACCCGGCATTTCACATCACATTCCCGGTTATGCATGTCGGCACAAAGCGCGAACTCGCGGAACAGCTGCCCAAGGATCGCCTGATGCGTACGCGTAGGCGCAGCCATATCGTAAAAGACCCCGTCAATGAGTTCCACACGGATATCGTCCGGGATCGCGTAATAATCCTCCAGCGTATAACCGCCCTGACCGGGCCATCGTTCAGACGCACCTCTTTTCCAATTGGGATCTGCCGACGCGGTATACACTGCTGCTTCTTCCGCGGCAAAAGGTGCGCCCGGTTTCAACACATAGGCATAAAGCACCTTTTCAATCGCGTCGATCGTATCCCGCCTGGGATTACGCGTAGCTCCGCTGAATATCTTGGCTACCGTGGGAACCGGCACTCCCGATCTATCCGCGATCTCCGCATTGGTGTATCCAAGCTCCTTCTTTTTAGCCCTGAGTTCCTCAAGCGTTCTCATGTGCGGAGTCCTCCTTTTGGTTGTTTTCATGCGCCGATTATACCATTAATGGTTGTTTTAGTCAACCGCGCACCGCGAAATTGACCATATTTGGTTATTTTGCAGCAAAGTCTTGAATCCGTCGCCAAAGCCTCTGAAATCAAGAAAAGTGGGGACTTTTTCAATGGTTGTGGGCACGAAATCTTTGTCCCTGAAAATTGTATACAATCCACGCCCGGAAATCGTTGGGATCTTCCCCACTTTTTCAATATACAAACGATTTGGCGACAGGATCCACACCGAACGGCAAATGAGGAAACTACCCGCCCCCGCTTTCATATGGTATAATGAGTCTGACAGCAGAAAACCCATCGGACACACAGCGCGAAAGGTTCAAATCTTGAATTTCCAATACACTCCCGAACTCCTGAAATACATGAAAGAAAAAAATAAGAGGCATATTGCGGTAGAGGTCGCAAAGGCGGATCATTCCGACTTCGACGTCACCGAACTTTACTATCGTTTTGTCTCGGACAGGATGCTGGAGGACTTGAAAAACAGGCGTTACCGGATCCATGAGACCGGGGTCGGCTGCGTGGCGCTCCCGCCTTACGTCCTGCACTACAGCGAGACGATAACATTTGGGCTTAAAAAGACTTTGTTCATTCATTCTATAACATGCGAAGGCATAAAACTCTGAGACAGAAAGAGCAGGAGGACCGCATCATGTTTTGTTCATATTGTGGAAAAGAAATCGCCGACGGCGCCAGATTCTGCCGCTACTGCGGTATGAAACAGCCAGAGGTTGACGTCAAGCCGATCCCTGTGGTTCCGCCGGCACCAGCTGCGCCAATCAACAAAGCTGCGCCTGCAGCGCCTGAACCAGACTCCGCGCCGCAGCCGGACTACCGGCCGACTTACTCTGCGCCTCAGGCGCCACAGGCCGCGCCGCAGCCCTATACTTACACCGCACCTGCTCCTGCGCCTGTCCGCAAGAAAAGTTCCCCGCTCAAAATCGTAATCCCCATAGCCGTTCTCGTCATTCTTGCTGCGGTAGGGGGGCTTTTCGTGCTGCCGCGCATCCAATACGGCGACACGGCGAAAGTCCTGGCAAAGGCAGCCGGTTACGGTCAGTCGCAGAAGGCTTTGGCTTATCTCGACAAAGCTGTCAAAACCAATAAGGATGAAGCCATTAAAACAGAGCGCGACCGTCTCTATAACAGCCAGTGGAAGATCGGCAAACGCTACTACTATAACGAGAGCACCAATACAGATTCACACCGGGAATACAATTATGACAGCGACGGAAAGCTGTCGAACATTTCCTATTATGAAGAGGATGGGGATTACAGCTACGAAATAACCGTCGAACAGCAGGGGCCTAACCACGAACTATGGAAATGGACATATTCGAACGGATTCGACGAACGGAATACGGAAGTGTTCTATAACGGCCAGGGGCTTGAAACGCTTCATAGATACGTTGACCGGGACGGGAACATAGAATCCGAATGGTATTCCTTATACAACGGGCACGGCGATCTGGTGCTCGAAGCCAGCCTCGACAGCGACGAGGAATATACTGGGGGGACATTCTTTAAATATGAATATACGCCGGACAGCAGAAAGAAAACCATGACCGTCTGCGAAAGCAGCTCGGAAGAACCTGCGGTAATTGAATATATCTACAGTGACGACGGCGCCGCCTGCGATCTGAACGTCATAAGCGGAACCGTCAACTATATGCATACTGTACGTGAGGAATATGAGTTCATTCCGCTTCCCGAAAACGCTGAGCCAGAAGGAGACGCCTACGCTGAAAAGCTCCGTCTGCTGGAAGACGGGGAAACTCTCCAGAGCGGTGATATCACATATTGCTATATTGAAGAGAGCTACGACGGATATACCGATACCGCCCACAGTGTTGTCCAGCTCAATTCCGACGGGGAAGCCGAGAAGATCCTGGGCGGTCACAGCGTCGGGGAAACTTTTGATTATGCCATCGGCGATGATTTATACAAGATCGAAATCATCTATGCCGCACGTCCCGCAGAATAGAAAATCTTGAAAAACAAAGCCGCTCAAGGTATACTATATTAGTTAGACATTTACGTGCCCTGGCACGAATCGTCATTATCAATTTTATGTTTTATCTTGCCCCCGGCATATGGCGTCCGGGGCCAGAAGGAGTAGATGCAGCATGAAAAAGTTTTTTGAAGAATTCAAAGAATTCGCGGTAAAAGGCAATGTCATGGACATGGCCGTAGGCATCATCATCGGCGGCGCATTCACAGCGATCGTAACTTCGCTCGTGAATGACATCATCAACCCGCTCATCGGAACACTCATTGGAATGAACTTCTCCAAACTCGTTGCAACTGTGAACGGAGCTGAGATTGCTTATGGTAATTTCATCATGGCAATCGTAAACTTCATCATCGTAGCACTCGTCATATTCACAATTATCAAGAATATGAACAAACTCAGGGAAGCAACAAAGCAACCGGAAGAAGAACCGGCGGAAGAAGAACCCACGACGAAAGTCTGCCCGTTCTGCAAATCCGAGATTCCCATCGAGGCTACACGCTGCCCGCACTGCACATCGCAGCTTGAGGAATAATCACATCAAAGCTCACCGGCCGGCAGGCTGCCGCAGGCGGACTGCCGGCTTCACTCAAGAGGCTGCCTTATGTTAATGGATCTCATTTGTATCATCATGATCGCGCTGACCGCGATTTTCTATGCCCGCCGGGGTTTTGCCCTGACGGTGACCAGCATGTTCCAGTGGCTGGCCTGCATAGTATGCGGTCTGCTTTTCTGTGACGATATAAAGGATTTCCTCATAATGCATACCGGCATTGATGACAGGATGACGCTCAAGATCACCGAGAAGATATCGGAGAATATCACCGGCTCGACGATTTATCAGTCTATTCCCAAACTCTTCACTAACTATGTGGACACAACGGCCATATCGGCCGCTGAAGAGATTGCCGAGTCCATTACAGCGATAATCCTTACCCTTCTCGCATTCCTGATCATCGTGCTCTTAATCAAAATTGTCTGCTCGGTATTCCTGCTGCTGTTTTCACGCGAATATCATACGGGACTCATCGCTTTGGCTGACAGCCTCAGCGGCATGGCCCTCGGAGTCGCGATGGGATTCTTCTATGTCATGCTTTTCTTCTGCGCGCTGGCATTCCTGATGCAGGTATTCCCGGACGGACTTGCCAATGCAATCAACTCATCGCTCGACAAGTCTTTCTTCTCGGGCGAACTGTATGACAACAATCCTATACTTCAGCTGCTGAGCGGGCTGCTTGAAGAATTCTGATCCGGCGCGGCTGCCGCGCTGTTTTTTTGAACAAAGCTGCCGTGGAGCGGCTTTGTTATGTAAATGAGGAAGCAATGACGACGATTCTGAAAAACGGACATGTATATACACAGGAAGGTTTTCTGAGAGCTGATATTTCGGTCTCGGAAAAAGGGATAACCGTTTTTGACGGTCCATCCGGTACTTACCCGGTTACCGGCGAGATCGTCGATTGTAAAGATGCTTTGATAATACCCGGACTTACGGATGTGCACGTACACTTCCGTGAGCCCGGTTTTTCATATAAGGAGACCATCGCGACCGGAACTGCCGCCGCGGTGAGAGGCGGGTACACGAATGTCTGCACCATGCCTAACCTGAAACCCGCGCCTTCGACACTTGACGGACTTAAGATCCAGCTCGACGCGATCAGGCGCGATGCGAAATGCCGCGTCTTCCCCTACGGGGCGATCACACTCGAACAAAGCGGCCGCGGCGCGCTTTCCGACATGGAAGCGCTTGCGCCGTACGTATGCGCGTTCACCGACGACGGTGTGGGTGTCCAGGCCGGCGGCCTGATGCGGGAAGCCATGGAAAAGGCAAAAAGCCTCGGAAAACTCATAGTCGCCCACTGCGAAGACAACTCTCTTCTCGGCGGGACAGCGATACACGACGGGCTTTACGCTAAGTCGATCGGCCACCGCGGGATCACATCCGAAAGCGAGTGGCGCCAGATCGAGCGCGACGTCAAGCTTGCAGACGAGACCGGCTGTGCCTATCACGTCTGCCACGTCTCAACAAAGGAATCTGTCGCGGTCATCCGCGACGCCAAGAAGTCAGGTGTGGACGTCACCTGCGAAACCGGACCGCATTATCTGACCATGTGCGACAGCGACTTTTACGCGATAGACCCGGACGCCCCCGAAAGCGGCCGGTTCAAGATGAATCCGCCGATAAGAGGAGCCGCCGACAGGGACGCGCTCATAGAAGGGATAATCGACGGCACGGTTGACATGATAGCTACTGACCACGCGCCTCACTCAATCGAAGAAAAAACAAAAGGACTCCTTGGGAGCGCCAACGGGATAGTCGGCCTCGAGACCGCGTTCCCCGTGCTGTATACCGAACTTGTCCGCGGTGGGATAATTACCATAGAAAAGCTTGTATATATCATGGCTATTGCCCCGAGGCTCAGGTTCGGGCTTCCGGGAGACATTTTGACTGCTGGAAGAATGCCGGATCACATGGGCGAACGGGACGCGGAGCCCGAAGGGGCGCTCAATCCTCTGTCCTGCGACCTTGCGGTCATCGACATTTCTTCGCCTTATGCGATAGATCCCTCAGAGTTCGCCGGAAAAGGCCGTTCGACACCTTTCGACGGATGGGAAGTTTACGGCCGCACAATGATGACGATAATGGACGGAAAAACAGTCTACCGCGCCTGACCGGACCGCCCTTTGGGCATCTTGATAGGTAAAAGACTGACTTCTTCCAAATAACCTGACAGACAAACAATTATGAAAGAACAAATTCTGACAATTACCGAAACCAGACAGCTGACACCTGACAGTTATCTGATGGCACTCGCCGGGGACTGCTCCGAAATCAAACATCCCGGCCAATTCATCGATATCAAAATAGAGGGATTTTTCCTCAGACGCCCGATATCGATACTGAACTGGACCGATAGTATGATATATATCATATTCAAAACCGTCGGTGCCGGCACAAAAAAACTGTCGGAGCTGCCTGCCGGGACTGAACTTTCGGTCCTGATGCCGCTCGGGAACGGCTTTGATATCGCGCCTGGAATGTATGCGTCCAGACCCGTTCTGGTAGGAGGCGGAATTGGTATGCCTCCAATCTACGGTCTCGCAAAAGCACTGCGCAAAGCCGGTACCAAACCCATTGTCGTACTCGGTTTCAACACCGCTCAGGACATTCTGCCGCTTGAAGGCTTCCGCAGCCTCGGGATCGAGCCTGTAATAATGACTGCTGACGGCAGCGCCGGACATAAAGGCTTTGTCACGGAAGCGGTGAAAAGACTGGACTTCGATTACATATATGCATGCGGTCCGCTCGCCATGCTTAAGGCGCTCCGCCCGTACATCGAG
>JAFOKI010000130.1 GCA_017419895.1 Eubacterium sp.
CCCTCTACTACCAGACCTTTTTCGATGAGATAACGCTCAAGGTTATCTTTGTTTTCGATCTGCATAATATCCCCCCTTCAATTCAAAGGTATCGGATATGCAGGCGATTGTCAATGAAAAAACCCGGCATTAAGTGCCGGGTTTCATACATGTGCTTCAGGAGCTGCTTTTCAGCCGGATCATCATTGCCTGATGTAAACGACATCATCACCAAGGCTGTCCTTCATGGTGAATGTGTCGCCGGATAAAGAGTAGGTCGTATCGAATGATTCGGTGTCTCCTTCATAAGTAAGGGATAGTTTGCCGTCTTCAGCCGTGTAGGTGAAAGGCATGTCTGTTCCCGCGGCATCGTAGTTGCCAGTGCCGTCTTCATTGAATGTGAACTTGAATGCGCCATCAAAGTCTTCCGAAGCCCAGACTCCGACGATAGTGTCACTGCCGGATTCTCCTTTACCGGAGCCGGAACCACACGCGGCGAGGATGGAGCACGCAAGTACCACTATAAGCGCGACCGCAAGTGCTTTCTTGATTTTCATTTTTTGTTCTCCTTCCGACATATCATTGCAGGATCCCGACGGGATCCGGTGTGTCCGCGGTAGTATGCCCGCGACACAAGTATTATAGCAATAAATGGAATGCAGTGCAAATGGCTATGTTATGGTATAATATATTAGTTAAGGACGCACGCGGAGTCGCGGAGCGGCTTTGTCATAAAAAAGCAAAAGGGATCAGGGGGGCTATAGTGACAACGCAATTCATGATCGGGACTTTTTTCCTGGTCGCAGGGATCGCATACGGACTGTATATGGCGCGGAGCATCTGGACCGACAGGGAGTGGCTAAGGAACGCGCCGGGAAATCTCGGGACTGTGATGGGACTCGAGGCGGTAGTGTATTTCCTGTGTACGATAGGGGTTTCGGATTTTCTGCTTAACACCATTATCTGTCAGCGGCTTAAATTGGTTGGACCTGAAGCGCAGCCTGACTGCAATATCACGGCGACTATAGTTCCGAGCGGAATAATCGCATTCGTTTATCTCAGGGATTCGGCAAGCGTTGACGGACTCCTCCTTGTGCTTTTCATCGTATGTCTGATAATAGGAAGCATTGTTGGTTCACAGGTGGTCGGGCATATGAAAGGGGACATAATCAGAAAAGCGATGGTGGTCTTCCTTTGTGTAACTCTCGTGTGCCTTGTCGTGAGGATGATCCTTTCGGCTGGCGCGGCGCCGACGGCGACGTCTCTCGGCGGCTGGAAACTCGCGATGATGGGGCTTACGGCATTCGTCGCAGGTTTCATCAATATGCTCGGCATCCCTGCAAAACCGCTGATCGCGACGGTATCCCTGCTTCTTGGGCTTTCACCGATCACGACGCTTGCAGTGACACTCGGAGGACTTCCGACGTCGTGCCTTGTCGGCGGACTCAGAGTCATGCCGAAGAAAAATTACAGCCCCAAACTGATACTTTCCGCGATGACAGCAGGAAGTCTGGCTGCGATAGCGGGATGTCTGATGGCTATAAGCGTCAACGCGACAGTGCTGAACGTCATGCTTCTCATAGTCATAGCGGTCGCGATAGTGAGTCTGATCAAAAGATAGGTAATTCAAATAAGATATGATCTGGAAAATGATAAGTTGTTCGGTACCGACCGGATGATCGACGCGCTGAACAAAGACACAGATGTGTCACCCGAGAAGCTGCTTAGAAACGTGAGAAGCGCGGTAGATGAGTTCGTCGGTGACGCCGAACAGTTCGATGACCTGACCATGATGTGCATGGAATACAAACATGGTGATATAATATAAAGACAATATAACTAATTATCCGGGAGGGCAAAATGATACCTGTACCCAAACTATTCAGAAAAACCAAGACAATCAGGCGGATAAACGAGTATATGGACTCGACGTTCAATGAAGTCCTGCACACCACTCTCAATCCGGACGGCCCCGGTGCGATCCGCATACACCTGATCCCGCCCAAGAAAGAAGAAAACGCGCTCAACCCGAGCGTCGCGATCATCAACGGTACGGATATAGTGCCGGTGAACTTTGTATGGGCGGTGATACTGGCTGAGATGATCCGCGAGACCAACAAGTTTGACGGAAGAGAGATCGGAGAGGCCGATATCCAGGGGATACTCGACCGGGCTGCGCTGAATGTCAAAGAGATCATTCCGCTTCGCTCCATGAAAAACATAAAAGAGGACATCCGGACGATCTATACGACGATCAGGCAGATAGCTTACCGCGAGGAAGTCACTACGGAAGTCAATTACATGAGCATCGGCGATTACGCTGAGTACATGAATGCTCCGCACCGCATGGACATCATGGTGAGCGCGATGACAAAGAACGGCAGGTGGCACTGCAACCAGAAATGCGTGCACTGCTATGCCGCGGGTCAGGAGCTCTCTGATGAGGAAGAACTTACGACTGAAGAGTGGCAGCTGATCCTTGAAAAATTCCGAGCTGTCGGCATACCGCAGGTAACGTTCACGGGCGGTGAGCCGACGATGCGTGACGACCTGATCGGGCTCATAAAAGACGCCCGCTGGTTCATCTCGCGTTTAAATACGAACGGGATCAAGCTGACAAAGGAGTACTGCCGCGCACTTCACGAGGCCGAACTCGACAGTGTCCAGATCACGTTCTACTCGTACGACCCGGAGGTGCACAACAAGCTGGTTGGCGCAGAGCAGTACGTGAACACGGTGAACGGCATCGACAATGCCCTGGCAGAAGGACTTTCCGTGAGCATCAACACCCCGCTTTGTACGCTTAACAAAGACTACGTAAAGACTCTCGAATTCCTTCACGAAAAGGGTGTCATTTATGTGACTTGCTCCGGACTCATCACAACCGGGAATGCGGCGGGCGAAGAATCCGAACGCCTGCAGCTCACGAGCGCCGAACTTGAGCAGATACTCCGGGAGTCTGTGGCGTACTGCCACGCGAACGGTATGGAGATCGCGTTCACGTCGCCGGGCTGGATCGAACAAAGCGTATTCGATGAACTCAACATCCCGTCGCCGTCCTGCGGCGCTTGTCTCTCGAACATGGCTGTAACGCCGGGTGGAAATGTCGTACCATGCCAAAGCTGGCTCTCGGATAAACCGCTCGGGAACATGCTTAAAGATGACTGGGAGGCTATCTGGGAAGGAGACGCATGCGCGTCGCACAGGGATTATTCAGCCGAAATGACGGGCGAATGCCCCCTCAGGAGGTATTGCTGATGAATAGAAGAATGAATAAAGCCGGCAGGATAATTGCAGCCTTTGCGGCGGCTTTGCTTTGTCTTATCATGACTACCGCGGTCGCGTTCGCCGCGCCTACTGACGAGATCCTGGATTTCACGATCAAAGTCGATGTCAATCCGGACGCGTCACTTGAGATGACATACCATATCGATTGGAAGGTGCTCGATGACTCCATCGGTGAGCTCGAGTGGATAGATCTTGGTGTGCCGAATAAACACCATGAGAACATCACGGCGCTCAGCGATACGATCGACCACATAGACGACAATGGCAGCAAACTGGCGATATATCTCGACCGCGGATACGGTGAGGACGAGACTGTCAGCGTCGATTTCTCGATGACCCAGGATCATATGTACCAGATCGATAAATATGTCGAGGGCGAAACGGTCTATACTTTTACGCCGGCATGGTTCGACGGTATGGATGTCGACAATCTGACGATAAAATGGAACGCGGAGAACGCCGGAGCATGGCAGCCCGACTGCTATGAGGAAGATGGATACCTGGTATTCAATACTTCTCTTGGTTCCGGTGACAGATTCACGATGAGCGTGACATACCCGAACGACGCGTTTGGTTTCGATGTCAGCCGTCAGTCAGACAGCGGCGGCAGCGATGACTTCGATTGGGATGAGGATAACAGCTGGGATTACGAAGAAGAAATCACGCCGTGGGAGATAATCGGCGGCATTTTCGGATTGATATTTGCTTTCGGCATAATCTTCGCGCCGATTTACGCTATCTTCAAGATGATCAAATTCCTGGCGGAAGGTCTCGGATTCGGATCGAGCCGTACGATGGAGAAGAAAATCACCCGCACCAAGATCACCTATTACGACCACTGCCCGAGCTGCGGAGCCGCGCGTGAGGAAGGAAAAGACAGCTGTCCGTACTGCGGAAGGAGCATGATCAAGAGCAAGGAAGTGGTTGAGGAGAGCCAGATTGAAAAGCCCGAGCAGTATACAAAGAAGGGTACATACCGCTACGGCGATTCCCCGAACACATATATCCGCGTCAACGTTATAAATGTGCCTGTGAGCAGGCCAAGGTCTACCGGCGGGTCACACCGCTCGGGAGGCGGATCGCACCACTCGTCCTGCGCTTCATCGTGCGCTTCGTCCTGTGCGTGCGCTTCATCGTGCGCGTGCGCGTGCGCCTGCGCTTCGTCAGGCCGCGCCGGCTGCTCGGTGAAGGATTTCTTCAAAGAGAGCATACATGAGGGCAGAGTTAAGGTGGAGAGCAAGCGCCCGGAGAAGTGATGATCTGAGGCGATTCAGCTAATAAAAATACAACCAAAAGATTGATTATTCAAAGCAGTCGTTCAGTGCCCCGAACGGCTGCTTTTTGCTTCTAAATCGATAAAGCGAAAGAGCGAAAAAATCATGAAAAACAGCGGTTTTTTAAACAAAACCGGAACATTTTATCTTTATTCCGAAACTGTTTTTTAATATAATTATTTATGTATTTGTATCATTTGCGCACCCGAAAAAAGAGGGAGGTCTCTATGTCAGGGCTTTCAAAAAAACGCAAACGATTTTTTGTTTCTCTGGTTGCTTTTTTACTCATCTTCAACCAGTCCCTCAATCTATCATTTGCAGTAACGAGTAATGAGACAAAAGGTTCCGGATCCACGGAAACCGTCTACATGCTTACCGATGATCCGGAAGCAGGCAGCAGCTACGTAGTAGCGAGCGGCGACAGCGGTTCCGTCAAGATCCTTGAAAGGAACAGTAAAGATATC
>JAFOKI010000131.1 GCA_017419895.1 Eubacterium sp.
CGCCGCGTAGGCTGCGGCTGTAAAGCAAACAAACGTCAGCAGGAAGACAACTACGAAGAGAATAAGCCTGTAAATGCGCGGATTTGCCGCACGGTTCGCACCGCTGTTAACGCTCATACTTCAACCTCCCGTTTATATCCGAAAGGGCGCAGGGCGCCATGCTCAAATTAACATATTCCTACTTTACATATTACATTTTCGGGCAATATCTATCAAGTAAAAAACGCTCCGGGCATATTGAAACAAAGCCGGCCCGTGCGTCGGCTTTGTAATATAAACAGTTTATTTCAGCACTACATCGAGCACATCCGAGACTGTCCTTACAGGTATGATATTCAGCTTATCCCTGACCTCGCTGTCGACGTCGCGGAGGTCATCCTCATTCTCAGCCGGGATGAACACCGAACTTATGCCTGCCCTGAGCGCCGCCATGAGTTTTTCGGGAAGCCCGCCGATTGGAGTCACGACACCACGCAGACTGACTTCGCCGGTCATCCCGTATTCCGGGCTAACGGCCTTACCTGTTACGAGTGACGCGAGTGCTGTCGTCATGGTTATTCCCGCTGACGGACCGTCTTTTGGCACCGCTCCCGCCGGCACGTGGATATGAAGGTCATTTTCCTCGAACAGTTTGGACTGCTCGGGATACATGTCTTTTACCAGACTTATTGCGATCTGCGCGGATTCCTTCATTACGTCTCCGAGCTGGCCGGTTATTGTGACCTTGCCGGAGCCCTTTGTGAACAAAGTCTCGATGAACAGAATCTCGCCACCTACCTGCGTCCACGCAAGGCCTGTCACAACGCCCGGGCGTTTCTCCTCAAGAATGTGCTCATGAGAGATCGGTCTCATGTCGAGGTATTCCCTGAGCTGGCCAGGTTCGACCGTGACCTTTTCCTCATCGCCTTTCACGATGTCGACCGCCGCGACGCGGGCAAGTGTGTCCAAACGCTTTTTGAGTCCGCGGACTCCGGCTTCCTGAGTGAAGTCAGTTATTATTGTGTTCAATGTCTCATCCGGAATCTCAAGCTTGCCTTCTGTGATGCCGACAGACTCCATAGCCTTGGGGATCAGATGCCGCCTCGCGATCTGGAATTTGTCGTTTACGGTGTAGCCCGTAAACTGTATCATTTCCATACGGTTAAGCAGCGGCTCCGGGATCGTGTCGGTCGTGTTTGCTGTGCATATGAAGAGTACGTCCGAAAGATCGTACGGAACGTTCATGTAATGATCGGTGAAAGTATTATTCTGCTCCGGATCGAGCACTTCAAGAAGCGCGCTCGCCGGGTCTCCGTTGTATGAAACGCCGAGCTTGTCGACCTCGTCCAGCACCACTACAGGGTTTGAAACTCCGCTCTTATGGATACCGTCCATAATGCGTCCAGGCATCGCGCCGATATAAGTTCTTCTGTGGCCCCTTATGTCAGCTTCGTCGCGCACACCGCCCAGGCTGACTCTGACGTATTCCCGCTTCAGCGCTCTCGCGATGCTTCTCCCGATACTGGTTTTTCCTGTTCCTGGCGCACCGACAAAAAGCAGTATCGACCCCGACTGTTTCTTCTGAAGATCCATGACCGCTATCTGCTGGATTATTCTGTCTTTCACCTTTTTCAGACCAAAATGGTCCTCGTCGAGGATCGCCTCCGCCTCATCGAGCTTGATATTTTCCGGCTGCTCTTTCTTCCACGACAGGCTCGTGACAAAGTCCAGATAATCGTACAGCATTCCTGATTCCGCGCTGTTTTTGCCTTCCTGCTTGAGGCGGTTAAGGACTTTTTCGGCTTCCTTTCTCGCGGTCTCGTTCATGCCGGATTCCGCGATCTTTATCTCGAACCTTCTGGTATCTGAAACATTCTCCGGATCCATCTCGTCGAGCTCGTTCTGAAGGTATGCGAGCTGTCTTTGGATCGCCTGCTTGCGGTACTGCTTCTGGTTGTCCTGCTCATGCTCGCTCTCGGCTTCCGAAGTAAGCCTTGCGACTTCTATGTATCCATACACCAGCTCTTCCATGAGTTCGGCACGCTTTGCGGTATGGTCCTCGGCTATGATCGCGTACTTTTCCTCATTCGGATTCGCGAACCAGATCGACATGGCGCTGGTCAAGTCCCCTATCGAATTGAGTCTTCCGATAAAGCCTCTAGCCATCGCGCCCCACTGGAATCCGTCAACGAAATCCAGTATCGCCTGCCTCATCTCGTCGAATTTCTTCTGTTCCTCCTGCGGTTCCAGATCTTCGATATCCTCCCTCTTGGAAATCGCGAGCTCCATCTTGAACTTTCCCTTTACGATCAAAGAGCTTATGTTGATCCTGTCCGCCGTCTTCACGACAAGAAAACCGTTGGGATTCACCTCGGTTATCACCCCGGACACTCCTATCGGATAGAAACTGTCCTGCTCGTACTTGTCCCATGTTTCATTATCTTTCAGAAACAGAAATATGACCTGTTCTTCCTTCTCCGGGGATTTGCCCGTGATCTTCCGGAAGTGATCGGTTTGAAAAAACACATCAGAGTGAGGCGTTATCACGCGGTTATATACAGGTATTATTGTCATTTTTATCCCTTTTCCCTTTCATGCGGCGTCCCGTGCGGTTCGACGCCTGTCCAAATCATTTATCCAAGTATAGTATACCATATTTATTCCCGTTTTGTTATCACTCAAACGCGGTGAGTGCTAAAATAAATTAATATTTCTCAACAAAGCAGCTGGCAGCCCTCACGCCAATAGCGCGAACATACAAAAAGAACCGGTCCATACCAGATTCTGTAACCAAAGTGTTTATACAGAAAAAAAGTGGGGACTTTTCCAACGATTTCAGCGCCTATCCGACAGGTCCTCAATGACTACCCGGTTATCAGGTGTCACGAACGTTGGAAAAATCCCCACTTTTGCTTTTTACAAAGTATTTGGTTACCGATTTACTGCAGATTCCACTTTACAGCTAAATCCACCATACTGTTTACATCATTCTAAAGCGCGCTTCACCTTACTTTTACTCCATCTCACCGCGCCACTTGTTGATGCCGCCTACATTTCTGACATTTGTGTAGCCTATGCCCTTCATGTATTGGACCGCGCGGCTGCTTCTGGCGCCGGTAAGGCAGTATACATATACAGGCGCATCGAAATCGGGGACTTCGAGATCGACATCGCTGATATACGAGAGCGGGAGATTGACACTTCCGGGCACATGACCGGCTTTGTATTCATCCGGATTCCGTACATCCAGGAGTACTGCGCCTTCTTCTGTTTTTATGCGTTCCGCAGCCTCATTGATATCGATCGAGCCGCCCTGCGGCCTTCCAAAACCAAACAATCCCATGTGTCATTCACTCCTTAATAAGTTTCTCTTTCTCTGCCCGTGTGAGGCGCTTTATGGCGCGTTCGCGGCACAGCGCGTCAGCTTTGTTGTCAAACACCTCAAGATGAACGATCACGGCCGGAATCCGCGATCTCGTGTATTTTGCGCCTTTTCCGGAGTTGTGGACCCGCAGCCGGCGCTCCGGGTCGGTGGTCCAGCCCGTATAGTATGTATCGTCGGCGCATCTCAAGATGTAAACAAAGTGTTTGCTTTCCATTATGTCTAAAAGCGGCAGCGCAAGGGCTGCCGCGGCCATCTCCTTACTTCACTGTTTCAACAAGGCTGTCTATCATCGCGAGCGCGATACCGGTGTCGCCGGTTATGCTGTAGGCATAGCCGTCCTGAGTCCATGTGGATTTATAGATCAGTCCGTCAACACCGCCGACATAAACATCCACTCCGTGGAGCGACAGTGTTTTCTCCTCGGAATACGAGTTGTAGTCGCCCGAGATATCGTCAGTCCCTTTGCCTTTTCTGATAAGAACGTTCGCGCTCTCCTCGTCATCCGGATCGCCCGCGTAATAGAACACCTGGATCATCTCGCCTTTCATCGCCTGAATCATGTTCGAAGAATAGCCTTCGATCATGGCGGGTACTTCCATATTGAATCCCGCGAGTTTCACGGCTTCTTCGAGAGTAACACACTCCACCCATGGATTTGGCATGTTCATGTTTCCCTCAGCCGACGACTCTGCCGACTCTTCTGTCCCTGATGCCTCATCCGGCGGTATGACCGGCGCAGGAATCAGGCTTTCACATGCGGCAAGAACAAGGATCATCGTGCACGCAAGCCCGAATGTAAGGATCTTTTTCACTTTTTTCATCATATCATCCCCCTGTTAAACAAGTCCGAATAATCACCACAATTATGCGACCGGAGTATCTCTCCTTTTGATAAGTGCGGAAAAACGCACTAAGTGTTGCAGTATTCTATTCTTCGTATACTTCCTGCTAAATCCCCAGATCCAGCATCATCTGTCCATCATCCGATTCCCTCACTAGCGGGGCTTGTTCTCTGTGAAGGATCGCGGGATATGCCGAGTCATCCAGTATCCAGGTCCTGATTTCTTCCGGTCTGACGATCACCGGCATCCTGCTGTGAACGGGTCTCATCGAGTCGTTCGCGTCTGTCGTCAGGATCGTGTATTTCCTGCCGTCCGGTTCTTCGCGAAAGATTCCCGCAAGCAGCAAGAGTTCACCGTCATCCGATTCACTGACTAGCGGGGCTTGTTCTCTGTGAAGGATCGCGGGATAAGCCGAGTCATCCATTATCCATGTCCTGATTTCTTCCGGTCTGACGATCACCGGCATCCTGCTGTGAACGGGTCTCATCGAGTCGTTCGCGTCTGTCGTCA
>JAFOKI010000132.1 GCA_017419895.1 Eubacterium sp.
GAACGCGAAGGTCGCGACCGTTTCCAAGAAAGGCGTGATCAAAGGCGTCAAGAAAGGCAAGTGCAAGATCTACGCGTATGCGCAGAACGGTGTATGCGCGGTGATAACGGTCACGGTAAAGTAATAAGTGAATAAGTTTCATGACGGGATGCCGCATCTGCCGATGCGGCATTCTTTTTTTCGCAGAGCATTTGGCGACGTTTTCGCGGTCATAGGCAGAAACCGGCTGCAATTCCATCGCCGACGCAACGCAAAACTGAAATCGGGAGAATCCCTACAATATATAGAAAAACAAATTGTGCCGTCTGCGACAACATATAGGCGCCGCCCGGGAGTCCGTCCACTATATGATGTGGGCCCGGCGGGGCTTTGTGATCTGGACGAGGTATGAGCCCGCAGCCATGATTTGTGTACTCCTGCCAACGTGTGCGCATACAAAGCCCGCAAACATTGACAAATCGCGAATTTCGGGCGATCAACCCCGGAAAAAATAGGGTAAAAAAAGTATAAAAAAAGGCTTGCATTCCGGAAGCGATACCATTATAATTAGAGGGCTTGCAATAGGCGTAGAAGTGGGAAGTTGCTGAGCTATCAGGTAATTTCCACTGAGAATTGTCTCCGCTCCGACGGAGGCGAGGGAACACGCCTGCTTTTTTCCGTGAGTCCGGAAAAATAGAAACGCACGGACGCGTGTGCAATGCAGGCAAAACCGCGCACGCGTTGAAAAGCGGGGATTTGTTCCTTGTACAAGAATAGCGTAAACAGTACAGAACAGGAGGAATAACATGGCTGATACTGGAAAAATCAGAGTAAGACTCAAGGCTTATGACCACGCGCTGCTCGACAAGAGCGCCGCGAGAATCGTGGAGATCGCCAAGAGAACGGGTGCGGACGTTTCCGGTCCGATACCCCTGCCGACGGAGAAAGAGGTCGTAACGATCATCCGTGCGGTCCACAAGTATAAGGACAGCAGAGAGCAGTTCGAACAGAGGACGCACAAGAGACTGATCGATATCACGAACCTGACGGATCAGACGACTGAGGCACTGACCAAACTCGATCTGCCCGCAGGCGTAGAAGTCGAGATGAAATCGACGACAAAATAAAGCTGTAAGGGTGACTCCCTTATTATGATGGCCGCGGCTGATGCGGCGGATCCATCCACTAATAGGCATGCTCGTAAGACTGTCAGCTTGGTCCAATGCGAGTACACTTTCACGGAGGCGCTGAGGCGCCGCCATGTAAGACTGGAGGAAAGAATATGAAAGCAATCCTTGGAAAGAAGATCGGGATGACACAGATCTTCGCCGAATCAGGTGAGGTTATCCCGGTTACCGTGATCGAAGCGGGTCCGGAAGTCGTGACACAGATCAAGACTGTTGAAACAGACGGATATGATGCTGTGCAGGTCGGATTCGAAGATCAGAAACCGCAGAGAGTGAATAAGCCGATGACAGGCCACTTCGCAAAGAGCGGTTCAGCCCCCAAGAAATACCTGACAGAGTTCAGAGTAGAAGAGGGCGAAACATACGAACTCGGACAGGTTATCACTGTTGCCGATTTCGAAGAGGGCAAGAAACTCGACATTACGGGAGTTTCAAAAGGTAAAGGAACACAGGGCAACATCAAACGCCACGGACATCACAGAGGCCCGATGAGCCACGGTTCCAAGCATAAGCGTCTCGCCGGCGGTCTGGCCGCTGGTACATATCCCTCGAGAGTATTCCCGGGAAATGACGGACCGGGACGTATGGGACGCGAGACAGTAACGGTACAGAACGTAAAACTGGTCAAGATAGACGCGGACAGGAACCTGATGCTGGTTAAAGGCGCTGTTCCGGGCGGAAAAGGTACGCTTCTCAAGATCAGATATGCCGTCAAAGGTCAGGAAGACAAATAGGACAGGCGTAAGGAAAGGAGGAAGCGACAATGGCAACAGTCAAAAAGCTCAACATGGCCGGACAGGAAGTCGGGACCATCGAACTGAACGATGAACTTTTCGGCATCGAACCGAATGAAAATGCCGTTCATGAAGTAGTTAAGAATTATCTCGCCAATCAGAGACAGGGCACACAGTCAGCCAAGACGAGAGGCGAAGTCAGAGGAGGAGGCCGCAAGCCGTTCCGTCAGAAGGGAACAGGCCGCCACAGACAGGGTAGCTCGACAGACCCGTCGCAGGTAGGAGGCGGAATCGTCTTCGCACCGAAGCCGAGGGATTACAGCTACGCGGTACCCAAGAAGGTCAAGAGACTGGCTCTGAAATCAGCGCTCTCCGCTAAGGTTCAGGACAACGAAATGATTGTTCTCGATGAACTGAAATTCGAAGAGCCCAAGACAAAGGAAATGGTCAAAACACTCGCCAATATCGGCGCAGCAAACAAAGCGCTGATCGTCATGGCTGAGAAAGACGAGAACGTGGTCCGTTCAGCAGCTAACATCCAGGGCGTAAGAACAGTTCTGGTAAGCACGATGAACGTTTACGAGATCGTCAATCACAAGAGCTTCATCGCTACAGAAGAAGCCATCAAGAAAATCGAGGAGGTGTACTTATAATGAGATCTGTTTATGACGTGATCCTTAAGCCTGTCATCACAGAACAGAGCATGGACATGGCAGCCGAGAAAAAGTACACATTCAAAGTGGCTACGGACGCCAACAAGACAGAAGTTAAGAAGGCCGTCGAAGAGATCTTCGGAGTAGAGGTCGCGAAAGTCAACATCATGAATGTTAACGGAAAGAAAAAGCGCCTCGGCAGAAACGTCGGTATGACAGCAGCTTACAAAAAAGCGATCGTCACTCTGACGGACGGCAGCAAAGAGATCGAGTTCTTCTCGGCTCTGTAATAGCAGGAGGTTGACACAATGGGAATCAAAAAATACAATCCGACGACCCCGGGTCTCAGAGGAATGACCGGTTCGACCTTCGAGGAGATCACAACGGATAAGCCAGAAAAATCGCTTACCGTAACACTCAAGAAGAATTCCGGAAGAAACTCGAGAGGTAAGATCACCGTTCGTCACAGAGGCGGCGGCACAAGACCGAAATACCGTATAATCGACTTCAAGAGAGATAAGGACGGTATCCCGGCAACAGTAAAAACGATCGAATACGATCCGAACAGAAGCGCTAATATCGCTTTGGTCGTATACGCGGACGGAGAAAAGAGATACATTGTTGCTCCGGAAGGACTGAAAGTCGGTCAGACGATCGAGTCCGGAACGGATGTCGACATCGTAGTAGGAAACGCTCTTCCGCTCGCAAACATCCCGGTTGGTACGATCGTCCACAACGTGGAAATGAAACCGGGCAAGGGCGCGCAGCTGGCAAGATCTGCAGGAAACGGCGCGCAGCTCATGGCTAAGGAAGGCAAGTATGCTCTTCTGAGACTCCCTTCGGGAGAACTGAGAAACGTTCTCCAGGTCTGCAGAGCGACCATCGGAGAAGTAGGCAACGCCGATCATTCGAACATCCAGATCGGTAAAGCCGGAAGAAAACGCCACATGGGATGGAGACCGACAGTCAGAGGTTCCGTAATGAACCCGAACGACCATCCTCATGGAGGTGGAGAAGGCAGAGCACCTGTTGGACGCAAGAGCCCGGTAACGCCTTGGGGTAAGCCGGCACTTGGATACAAGACCCGCAAGAAGGGTAAGGATTCCAACAAGTACATCGTCAAGAGAAGAAACGATAAGTAGGAGAAGGGAGCAAAATAATGAGCAGATCAGTTAAAAAAGGCCCTTTCATAGATCCGAAGCTGCTGAAGAAAGTCGAAGACATGAACGCAGCAAACGAGAAAAGCGTTATTAAGACCTGGTCAAGATCCTCCACGATCTTCCCGCAGTTCGTAGGTCACACGATCGCCGTTCATGACGGCAAGAAACACGTGCCCGTATACGTTACGGAAGACATGGTCGGACACAAACTCGGAGAATTTGCTCCGACAAGAACTTACAGAGGTCATGCCGCTGATAAGTCCACGAAGGCCAAGAGATAACGGGAAGGGAGAACAAAAATGGAAGTAAAAGAAGCAAAAGCGGTTGCTAAGTACGTCAGGATGTCTCCCATCAAGCTCAAGCCCGTTACCGATCTGGTAAGAGGCAAGAACCTGGACGAAGCTTTGACGATTCTCAAGTTCACGCCGGGAAAAGGTGCTGAGCTTGTAGAAAAAGTCGTTGAGTCCGCCGCTGCAAACGCGGAGAACAACTTCGACATGGACAGAGGCAATCTGTACGTAGCAGAAATCAGTGCCAATCAGGGACCGACAATGAAACGTTACAGAGCCGGTGCACAGGGCAGAGCGTCGATAATCCTTAAGAGATCCAGCCACATTAGCGTAACTCTTAGGGAAAGAGCATAGGAGGTCACTGAATGGGTCAGAAAGTAAGCCCTCATGGATTGAGAGTAGGCGTCATAAAAGATTGGAATTCCAAGTGGTACGCACCCAAAGACAATTTCGCGGATTATATCGCCGAAGACCATGAGATCAGAACATTCATAAAGAAAAAACTTTACAGCGCAGGAGTCTCCAAGGTCGTCATCGAAAGAGCGAAACTTGAAGATGAAATCGAAGTGATCGTAGCGGTTTCCAGGCCGGGTATGGTAATCGGAAGATCTGGTTCCGGCACAGATGAGCTGAAAGCCAACCTCGAGAAGATGACCGGCAAAAAGGTCAACCTCGTGATCAGAGAGATCAAAAAGGCTGAGCTCGACGCACAGCTGACAGCTGAAAGCGTAGCCGAAGCTCTTGAGCACCGCGTATCGTTCAGAAGAGCGATGAAACAGGCTATCGGCCGCACGATGAAATCCGGCGCTAAAGGAATCAAGGTACTCGTTTCCGGAAGACTCGGCGGAGCCGAAATCGCGAGAAGCGAGAAATACAGCGAAGGTAACGTTCCCCTGCACACTCTGAGAGCTGATATCGACTACGGTTTCGCGGAAGCAGACACGACTTACGGACGCATCGGAGTCAAAGTATGGATCAACCACGGTGAGATCCTTGACAAAGGACTCCAGAACGCGATTCCGGAAGAGAAACAGGAACGCAAAGAAAGACGCGGCAGAAGAGACGACAAGAGACGCGGCGGAAAGCGCGAAGGCGGACGCGAAGGCGGACGTCGTGAAGGCGGAAGACGCGACAGTCGTGACAACAAACGCGAAGGCGCGGTCAAGACGGCTTATGCCCGCAAGAGACCGATGCCCAAACCGCAGGAAGCTGCAGATCAGGCTGAAGCGCCGGTCGAAACAGCTCAGGATAACGAATAAGCCCATTGAAAGGAGGAACTTAAGCCATGTTGATGCCCAAGCGCGTTAAGCATAGAAGAGTTCATAGGGGCAGGATGACAGGTAAAGCCACAAAAGGTAATACCATCACATACGGCGATTTCGGACTCGTCGCTGACGAGTGCGGATGGATCACTTCGAACCAGATCGAAGCTGCCCGTATCGCTATGACAAGATATACAAAGAGAGGCGGAAAAGTCTTCATTAAGATCTTCCCGCACAAATCCGTCACCAAGAAACCTGCTGAAGTACGTATGGGATCCGGTAAAGGATCACCCGAATACTGGGTAGCAGTCGTTAAACCGGGCCGCGTGATGTTTGAGATCGCAGGCGTTTCGGAAGCACAGGCCAGAGAAGCCATGAGACTCGCGGGTCACAAACTCCCGATCAGAACAGAGTTCATGGTCAGAGACCGTGAAGCGGAAGGCGGTGAAGCATAATGGATTTGAACAAAATCAGAGAAATGACAGATGCTGAACTGAACGCTGAACTGGAAAAGATGAAGAAAGAGCTCTTCAACCTCAGATTCCAGCACGTTACGGGACAGCTCGAAAACCCCGTTCAGATGAGGGAAGTCAAGAGAAATATCGCCAGAGTCAAGACGATCATCCGCGAAAAAGAGTTGGATGCAAGAGCATAACGGAAAGGAGGATGTAAAATGGCAGACGAAAGAAACAGAAGAAAAACTAAAGTCGGCATCGTTGTCAGCGACAAGATGGACAAGACTGTAGTAGTTGCGTTCGAAGAGCTGGTAAGACATTCTCTTTACGGGAAATCGGTTAAGAGAACCAAAAAAGTCAAGGCTCATGACGAAAACAATGAATGCAGGATCGGCGACCGCATCAAGATCATGGAGACAAGACCGCTCTCCAAGGATAAGAGATGGAGACTCGTCGAGATCGTAGAAAAAGCTAAGTAAGGAGGCGCCGTAATGATCCAGAATGAAACCAGACTTAAGGTAGCTGACAATTCGGGCGCGAAAGAACTCCTTTGCATCCGCATTCTCGGCGGAACAAGCCGCAAGTATGCGAACATAGGCGACGTAATCGTATGCTCCGTCAAGGAAGCTACACCGGGCGGCGTCGTTAAAAAGGGTGACGTAGTAAAGGCCGTTATCGTACGTTCCAAGAGCGGTACAAGAAGAGCGGACGGAAGCTATGTGAAATTCGACCAGAACGCTGCCGTAATAATCAAGAGCAAAGAAGACAAGACTCCGGTAGGAACCCGTATCTTCGGGCCTGTCGCGAGAGAACTCAGGGATGCCGGCTACATGAAGATCGTGTCGCTCGCACCGGAAGTGCTGTAGGAGGGATAACGAATGCGTATTAAAACAGGTGATATGGTCATCGTTATCACAGGCAAGGATAAAGGCAAGACAGGCAGAGTAATCAAAGCTATGCCGAAAGAGGGCCGTGTAATAGTTGAAGGTGTGAACGTTCAGACAAAGCATCAGAAGCAGACAAGAACGGCTCCCGCCGGAATCAGACACATGGAAGGCCCGATCGACGCCTCGAATGTCATGTATTACGACGACAAAGCAAAAGAACCGGTCAAGATCGGTTATGAGATCAGAGATGAACGTAAGGTCAGAGTAAATCGCAAGACCGGAAACGTAATAGACTAGGAAAGGAGGAGAAGGTTTTGACAGCAAGACTCAGAGATACTTATAAAAACGAAGTATTCAAGCAGCTGCAGGAAAAGTTCCAGTACAAGAACCCCATGGAAGTTCCCAAACTTGAGAAAGTTACGATAAACATGGGACTCGGCGAAGCTAAAGAAAACGCCAAGATCCTGGAATCTGCGGTAGCAGAGATTGGACTGATCACCGGCCAGCGTCCGGTAATCACGAAAGCCAAGAAGTCCATCGCGAACTTCAAGGTACGTCAGGGAATGTCCGTCGGCGCAAAAGTAACTCTTCGCGGCGACAACATGTACGTTTTCCTCGACAAGCTTTTCAACGTTTCTCTTCCTAGAGTAAGAGACTTCCGCGGAGTCAGCAGAAACTCCTTCGACGGTAGAGGCAACTACTCTATGGGTATCAAGGAACAGCTGATCTTCCCCGAAATCGAGTACGATAACGTAGATACGATCAAGGGAATGAACATCGTGTTCACGACAACCGCGAAGACAGACGAAGAAGCTATGGCACTTCTCGAGATGCTCGGGATGCCGTTCGAGAAACAGTAGGAGGCGTCAGATGGCAAAGAAATCTTTGAAGATCAAACAGCAGAGAAAACCCAAGTATGCAACTCGCGCTTACACGAGATGCAGAATCTGCGGACGTCCCCACTCTGTTCTGAGAAAATACGGTATCTGCCGTGTATGCTTCAGGGAACTTGCTTATAAGGGCGAGATCCCCGGCGTAAAGAAAGCTTCCTGGTAATAACCGGAACGCATATATAATAGGTAACATTTGTGTAAGTGGGGAAACCCATACTGCATGAAGGGAGAAAATAGAAATGACAATGACAGATCCGATAGCGGATATGCTCACAAGAATCCGCAACGCCAATACGGTCGGTCACGAGACTGTCGATATCCCGTCCACGAAAATGAAGAAAGCGATCGCTCAGATCCTTCTGGACGAGGGATACATCGCTGGATTCGAAATCGTGGAAGCGGGAAATCATGATGTGATCCGCATCCAGATGAAGTATGGCGCAGGAAAAGAAAAAGTTATCAGCGGGATCAAAAAGATCTCCAAGCCGGGACTCAAGGTCTATGCTAAGGCCAGCGACGTTCCCAGGGTACTGGGCGGACTCGGAATCGCCATCATCTCCACATCCAAGGGGATCATGAGCGACAAAGAAGCCAGAAAACTCGGTATCGGCGGCGAAGTTATATGCTATGTATGGTAGGAGGTAACGATCATGTCGAGAATAGGTAGAAGACCGATCGAAGTTCCCGCCGGAGTAGAGATCAAAGTCGATGAAAACAACGTCGTGACAGTAAAGGGCCCGAAAGGCGAACTTTCGCAGCAGATCAGCCCCAGAATCGCGGTAAGCGTAGAAGATAATGAGCTCAAGCTGACAAGAGATGCTGATGACAGAGAAGCAAGATCCCAGCACGGACTCGCGAGAACACTTCTGCACAACATGGTAACAGGCGTTACTTCCGGCTTCGAGAAGAAGCTCGAGATCCAGGGCGTCGGATACCGTGTAGAGAAAAAAGGCAACACGCTCGTAATGAACCTCGGTTATTCCCATCCGGTAGAGATGGTAGATCCTGAGGGAATCACGACGGAAACGCCGGACCAGACAACTATCCTGATCAAGGGTATGGACAAAGCACTCGTTGGAAACTACGCTGCAATCGTAAGAGCATGGAGAGCTCCGGAGCCGTATAAAGGCAAGGGTATCAGATACTCCGGCGAATACGTACGCAGAAAAGAAGGTAAGACTGGAGCTAAGTAAAGAAAGGAGGAGAATCGATATGGCAAAAATGACTAAACAGGCAAAACGTCTTAAGAGACATGCAAGAGTTAGAAAGAATCTGATCGGGACTCCGGAAAGACCGAGGCTCTGTGTCTTCAGATCTAACAAGAACATCTTCTGCCAGATCGTAGACGATGTCAACCACAACACGCTGGTTGCAGCATCATCGCTCGATGCCGATCTCGGTATCGAATACGGCGGAAACAAAGCCGCTGCGAAGCAGGTAGGAGAGGCTATCGCCAGGAAAGCACTCGCGAAGGGAATCGAAACGGTCGCATTTGACCGCGGAGGATTCATCTACCACGGAAGAGTTAAGGAACTCGCCGAAGGTGCTCGCGAAGGCGGACTGAAATTCTAACGGGAGGAAGAAAATGCGTAATACAATCGATGCTTCCAAGCTGGAACTGAAAGAGACCATCGTCAGCATCAGACGTGTTGCAAAAACCGTTAAGGGCGGTAGAAACATGCGCTTCAGCGTAACCGTAGTTGTGGGAGACCACGACGGACACGTCGGTGTAGGACTCGGAAAAGCAGCCGAGATCCCCGAGGCAGTCAGAAAAGCAACGGAAGATGCAAAGAAAAAACTTATCTTTGTTCCCAGAGTCGGTACGACGATTCCGCACGCGATCAAGGGAACATTCGGAGCCGGAAAAGTACTGCTCATGCCCGCTACTCAGGGTAGCGGAGTAATCGCGGGTTCATCCGCGCGTACAGTTTTGGAAGCCGCAGGCATCCAGGACGTAAGAGCAAAATCCGTCGGTTCCAACAATTCAGGAAACATTGCTTATGCTACGATCGAAGGTCTCAAGAGCCTCATGACTGTTGAGAAGGTAGCTAAGCTCAGAGGCAAGAGCCCGGACGAGATTTTGGGCTAAGGAGGAGCGAAATGGCAGGAATGTTGAAAATTACTTTGACAAAAAGCCCGATCGGCGCTACTCCCAAGCAGAAGAAGGTAGTAGAAGCACTCGGGCTCAGGAAGATGCATCAGTCGGTAGAACTGGCCGACAGTCCGCAGACACGCGGTTCAATAGCGAAGGTCTCGCATCTTCTTACAGTAGAAGAGATCTAAGGAACAGGAGGTGCATGATCATGAAACTGCATGAACTCAGAGCTCCGGAAGGTTCGACGAAAAACCGTAAGAGGAGAGGCCGCGGAACAGCGACCGGACAGGGTAAAACCGGCGGCCGTGGAATGAACGGACAGAAATCCAGAAGCGGCGGCGGAGTACGCCTTGGTTTCGAAGGTGGACAGATGCCTCTTTACAGACGTCTCCCGAAGAGAGGATTCACTAATGTGTTCGCGACTGAATACGAGACAGTCAATGTTGACAAACTCGCAAGGTTCGAAGCCGGCACAGTGGTAACCCCGGAGATGATGAAAGAGACAGGACTTGTCAAGAAATACCGCGACGGAGTAAAGATCCTCGGTAACGGAGAACTGAAAGTTGCGCTCACGGTACAGGCTAACAAGTTCACCAAGTCCGCGATTGAAAAAATCGAAGCCGCAGGTGGAAAAGCCGAGGTGATCTAAATGGAACTTTTGAAAAAGGTTCGCGAGGCATTTGGAATCAAGGAACTCCGTGCCAAGATGATATTCACGGTACTCATGCTGATAGTGTTCCGTATCGGAGCCAACATCCCGGTACCCGGTATCAACAGAGAAACGCTCGCAGAGCTTTTCAGCGAGGGCAGCGGACTTGGTCTTCTCGACCTGTTCAACCTGTTCTCGGGCGGATCCTTCAGTAACTTCACGATTTTTGCTCTCGGTGTTACACCATACATCACCGCGAGCATCATAGTCCAGCTCCTGACAGTGGCGTTCCCGTATTTCGAGCGCCTTGCCAAGGAAGGTATGGAAGGCCGCAAAAAAATGACCCAGATCACGAGATACATGACCGTGGTTCTGGCTCTCGTCCAGGCTTTCGGACTGACATATGGTCTTTTCAGAAGAACCATGATCAATCAGAACTGGATTACATACATAGTCACTTCGCTCATACTCACCGCTGGAACGATGTTCCTGATGTGGCTGGGCGAGCAGATCAACGAGTATGGTGTCGGAAACGGTATCTCACTCCTGATCTTCGGCGGAATCATTTCGAGAGTACCGAGCATGCTCGGTACGATCGGAACGTCGCTCGCAGGCGGCACGCTCTCCGTCGTAACACTGATCGTGTTCATAATCCTCGCGATAGCCGTTGTTGTCGGCATCATCGCGATTCAGCAGGGCACGAGAAGAATTCCGGTACAGTACGCAAAGCGTGTGGTGGGAAGGAAAATGTACGGCGGACAGTCGACACATATTCCTCTCAAGGTCAACCAGGCCGGCGTTATCCCCATCATCTTCGCGCTTTCGCTTCTCCAGTTCCCGCTGGTTATCAGCTATTTCTGGGCGGGATCCGGATTCCAGGCGTTCGTTGAGAAGTATCTCTCACCGTCCGGCAACCCGGGCGTGTGGGTATACGCTGTACTGAATATACTGCTCATAGTCTTCTTCAACTACTTCTATACGGCGATCACGTTCAATCCGGTCGAGATCTCCGACAACATGAAGCAGAACGGAGGATTCATCCCGGGTATCCGTCCGGGCAGAGCAACAGTCGATTATCTCACAAAGGTCATGTCGCGCGTTTCGATCGTCGGAGCAGTATTCCTGGCGGTCATCGCGACAATGCCGACACTGGTTTCCCAGTATACGGGACTCAATATCAGATTCGGCGGAACTTCGCTCCTCATCGCGGTCGGCGTAGCGCTCGACACGATGCAGCAGCTTGAGAATCAGATGCTCATGAGGAATTATCAGGGATTCCTGAAGTGATTTACGGGAGGCAGAGATGATAAGAACTATATTATTGGGGCCGCCGGGAGCAGGAAAAGGCACACAGGCAGCCAGGATAATTGAAAAGTATCATATTCCGCACATCTCAACGGGAGACATCTTCAGAGAGAACATCAAGCAAGGTACGGAACTCGGAAAGAAGGCGCAGGAATATATGTCAAGAGGCGAACTCGTCCCTGACGATCTCGTTATCGAGATCGCATGTGACCGCCTTTTGAAGGATGACTGCAAAGAAGGATTTATCCTCGACGGATTTCCGAGGACCGTTTACCAGGCTGAGAAGCTCGATGAATTCCTCTCGGAAAACGGACAGAAACTCGACTGTGTCATTAATCTGGAAGTCGGGGAAGATATCCTGATGAAACGTCTCACGGGACGCCGCGTATGCAAGAAATGCGGAGCGAGCTTCCACGTAGTGAACATGCCGCCGAAGGTCGACGGGATCTGCGACGTATGCGGAGCAGAACTCATCCAGAGAGCGGATGACAACGAAGAGACGGCAAGAAACCGTATAGACGTTTACAACGCGCAGACCAAGCCTCTCGTAGACTACTACAAGAAAGCGGGAGTCATCGCCGATATCGACGGCGCGCAGGGGCTTGAGCCGACATTCGCCGCAATAGTTGCAGCGCTTGAAAAAGAGGTGTAATTTATGGCGAAAAAGGATACCATCGAAACGATGGGCACCGTCGTAGACGCGCAGCCGAACGCAATGTTCAAGGTAAAACTCGATAACGGTTTCGAAGTACTTGCACATATTTCAGGCAAGATCAGGATGAACTATATCAGGATACTGCCGGGCGACAAGGTCAAAGTGGAGCTTTCGCCCTACGATCTTACGCGCGGCAGGATTACCTGGAGAGAGAGAGGTTAGAAATGAAAGTAAGAGCTTCAGTAAAACCTATCTGTGAAAAGTGCAAGGTCATCAAGAGACACGGAAGAGTCATGGTGATCTGTGAAAATCCCAAGCACAAACAGAGACAGGGATAACTGTAAAAAGTACTGGTCAAAACGACTTTGTTGTAGTATAATATTATTTACGCTCGCGTTGCGAGTTGGATTACAATGCCTCTTACACCGGGGTCTGAGCGCACAAATATTTTTTAAGTACACCTGTCTATATCACTCCCGGAGCAAGTGACGGAAGATAGGAGAATGGAGCAAGAGTATGGCTCGTATAGCCGGAGTTGACCTGCCGAGAGATAAGAGAGTCGAAATCGGACTCACATATATCTACGGAATCGGCAGAACGTCAGCGAAAAAGATCCTCGAGGAAGCCGGGATCAATCCCGACACGAGGGTAAAAGACCTGACTGAAGAAGAAGCAGGCCGCATCAGAAAGATCATAGACACTGAGTATATGGTCGAAGGTGACCTCAGAAGAGAAGTGTCACTGAACATCAAGCGTCTCATGGAGATCGGATGCTATAAGGGTATCCGTCACAGAAGAGGCCTCCCCGTCAGAGGTCAGAAGACCAAGACGAACGCGCGCACACGCAAGGGACCTAAGAAAACCGTAGGACGCAAGAAGAAGGAAGGGAGGTAGTCATGGCTAAGACTCAGAGAAAAGCTGTAAGAAAAAAGAGAATACAGCGCAAGAACATCACTAAAGGCCAGGCTCATATCCAGTCCACCTTTAACAACACACTTATCACGCTGACTGATATGGAAGGAAATGCGATTTCCTGGTCCAGCGCCGGTTCGCTCGGATTCAGAGGATCCAAGAAATCCACACCGTTCGCTGCCCAGTCGGCTACAGAAACAGCGGCAAAAGCAGCCATGGAACACGGCCTCAAGACTGTTGAAGTCTATGTAAAGGGCCCGGGTTCCGGCAGAGAAGCTGCTATCAGAGCTCTTGAGGCTGCGGGTCTTGAGGTAACGATGATCAAAGACATCACGCCGATCCCGCACAACGGCTGCAGACCGCCCAAGAGAAGAAGAGTATGACGGAGGGGAGGAGTATATACAATGGCAGTAAATAGAGATCCAATCCTGAAAAGATGCAGATCGCTGGATGTACATCCATCCCATCTTGGCATATACAAGGAATCCAAGAGAACACCGCACAGAAGCAACAAGAAAAAGAGTGAATACGGTCTCCAGCTGAGAGAAAAGCAGAGAGCGAAATTCATCTACGGCGTTCAGGAAAAGCAGTTCCGCAACACATTTGAGAAAGCCTCCAAGAAGAAGGGCATCACGGGTGAAAACCTGCTCATCATGCTTGAGACGAGACTTGACAATGTTGTTTACAGACTCGGTCTGGCTACGACCAGAAGAGAAGCGAGACAGCTCGTCGTCCACAGTCACTTCACAGTGAACGGCAAGAAAGTTAACATCCCGTCCTACACGGTAAAACCGGGCGACGTTATCAAAGTTAAGGAAAAGAGCCAGAGCTCCCCGAAATTCAAGGAGATCAAGGAAATGCAGGTCGCAGTTCCCGGATGGCTGTTTGCCGACAGAGAAAAACTCGAAGGAAAGGTACTCGAGCTCCCGACAAGAGAGCAGATCGACACACCGATTGAAGAGCACCTCATCGTCGAATTGTACTCCAAATAAGATTGCCTGACGTGCATTTGTTTGGAACGTATTGTCACCTATATATGGAGGTTTAATCGTGATAGAAATCGTAAAACCAACAATAACAAAAGGTATCGACAGTGACGGCAAGCATGGCACATTCGTAGTGGAACCGCTCGAAAGCGGATACGGCATCACGCTTGGAAACAGCATGAAACGTATCCTGCAGAGCTCACTTCCGGGAACGGCGGTGACTTCTGTCAAAATCGACGGTGTAAACCATGAATTCTCCACCATAGCAGGCGTAAAGGAAGACGTTACAGAGATCATTCTGAATCTTAAGCGTCTTGCCATCAAGCAGCACGAGACAGACACCAGCAGACTGATAATAAACGCGGTCGGACCCAAGGAAGTTACGGCGGCGGATATTGTCGGAGATTCGACGATTGAAATATTCAACCCCGAGCTGCACATAGCCACACTTGAGGACAAAGCAACACTCGTAATGGAGATCAACGTTGCCAAGGGCCGCGGCTGGGTCCGCGCCGAGAACAACAAGACTGACAGAGATCAGCAGCTGATCCCGGTGGACTCGATCTTCACGCCCGTCCGTAAAGTGAATTTCACTGTCAACAAGACACGTGTCGGAGAAGATACTAATTACGACAAACTGACCCTGGAAATCTGGACTGACGGATCCGTAACGCCTGAAGAAGGCGTCTCCATCGGAGCCAAAATCATGAAAGAACACCTTGATCTGTTCGTCGAACTGGATCATTCCACGGATGCCATGGACTTCATGGTCGTCAAGGAAGAAGACCAGAAAGAAAAAGTACTCGAAATGTCGATAGAAGAGCTTGAGCTTTCCGTAAGGTCTTACAACTGCCTCAAGCGCGCTTCCATCAACACCGTAGAGGAACTCACAGAGAAGACGGAAGAGGATATGATGAAATTCAGAAACCTCGGAAAGAAATCTCTGGATGAAGTCAAAAACAAGCTCGCAGACCTTGGCCTCTCGCTGAAGCCGAGTGACGAGTAAGCAGGAGGTTAATTATGCCGGGATATAGAAAACTGGGCAGAAATACCGCTCACAGAAAGGCGATGCTGAGAAACCTCGTCACCGACCTTTTCAGAGAAGGGCGTATTTCAACGACTAACATGCGTGCGAAAGAAGCGCGCAGAGAGGCTGAAAAGCTGATTACACTCGCTAAACGCGGCGATCTCCATGCCAGAAGACAGGTTCTTGGTTATATCTACGATGAGTCGGTAGTGACCAAACTGTTCGACGAGATCGCACCGAGATATGAAGGCCGTAACGGTGGTTACACAAGAATACTCAAACTCGGACCGAGAAGAGGAGACAACGCTGAAACAGTGTTCCTCGAGCTCGTATAGCAAAACCTGACCGCTATCGACCACGATAGCGGTCTTTTTCTTTTCTTTTTTGGGTGTGAAGGGTTATAATACCATAAAAAGCTAATGACTGTTTTGTTTTAGCAGGTAATCAGCAGGTAATCATATGAATATAATTATTGCAGGAGCGGGAAAAGTAGGCGCTGCTCTCGCCGCCGAACTTTCGGTCGAGGATCATAATGTTACGATAATCGATACAGACCAGAAAGTGCTTGCGAATGCCGTCGAGACTATGGATGTGATGGCGGTGGCTGGTAACGGCGCAAACATGAAAGTGCTTCGTGAAGCCGGGATCGAATCCGCGGATCTTTTGATCGCGGCGACCAACCTTGATGAACTGAATATCCTTTCGTGCTTAACAGCAAGAAAGCTTGGTGTTGAAAGGACTATCGCGAGAGTAAGGATGCCGGAATACTTCGAGCAGCTCAGACTTATGCTGGATGAACTCGGGCTTTCGATGGTCGTTAATCCCGAGCTTGATGCCGCAAGAGAAGCGTACAGACTGCTTGAGTTCCCTTCGTTCCTAAAGAGAGAGACTTTTGCAAGGGGCCGGATCGAGATAGTAGGCATAAAGATCGACAGCGGTTCAAGGCTCGCAGGCGCGTCTTTGTTCAGATTCTATGAGATCGCAAAGGCGAAGGCAATGGTATGCGTGGTCGAAAGGGAAGACGGCGTGCATATCCCGACTGGATCCTTTGTTCTTGAAGAGGGCGACACAATATATGTAACCGCGGACCTGCATAACCTGTCGGCGCTTGTCGAGAACCTCGGTCTCAATAAGAAGAAAATCAAAAGCGTCTTCATTATCGGCGGCTCCAGGATATCGTATTACCTCGCCAAACAATGTCTCGAGAACGGCATAGCTGTCAAGATCATCGAGCAGAACCACAAACGATGCATCGCGCTCGCAGAGGCTCTCCCGAAGGCGACTATAATCGAAGCCGACGGATCATCCAGCGATATTTTGAGTTCGGAAGGTCTCGGTGATTATGACGCGTGCGTCACGCTGACCGGAATCGACGAGGAAAACCTGGTACTCTCGCTGTACGCACAGGAACTCGGCGTGGAGAAGGTCATAACAAAGGTCAACCGCTCGCAGTATGACAACCTGTTCAACAAGATCGACGTAGGGTCTGTAATAAGCCCGAAGAGTATCGCAAGCGCGAATATCGTGAGATATGTCCGCGCGATGTCGACGGCTAATGAACTCGAAAGCGTGGTATCGCTCCATCCGATCGTGAACGGGAAGGTTGAAGCGCTTGAGTTCAAGGTCGACGAAGGCGACAGACATAGAAATGAACCGCTTGAGCACGTACCCATAAAAAGTGGTATACTTGTAGCATGTATTAACAGAAGCGGTGGATATATCGTGCCAAAAGGGGACACGTATTTTTCGACAGGGGACACAGTGATCATCGTGGCTCAGGTGGGTCACCAGATCAAGGCGTTCAACGATATTTTCACGGATTGAAGGACTGAATGAACAGAAAAATCATCGTAAACATACTGGGGATACTTCTGATGCTGGAAGCCCTGTTTATGATGCCGGCTGCGCTAGTGTCACTATACAAGCATGAACACGGAGTTTTTACCGCGTTCATCATTTCGATGGCATTGTCGTTCGTGGCCGGATTTACCATGTGGTGGATGACTAAAGACAGGAAGAACAAGTTCTATTCACGCGAGGGATTCGTAATAGTAGGTCTTGGGTGGATACTGGCTTCTATGGTCGGTGCGCTTCCGTTTGCTATAACCGGTCAGATACCGCACTATTTGGATGCTTTGTTTGAGGTCATATCCGGATTCACGACTACGGGAGCATCGATCCTCACGGAAGTTGAGTCCATGAGCAAAGGACTCCTGTTCTGGCGCAGCTTCACTCACTGGCTGGGCGGCATGGGAATGCTGGTATTCCTTCTTGCTGTCGTTCCTATGGGGAAGGGCGGCGGATACAGTACGTATCTTCTTCAGGCTGAGAGCCCGGGGCCGAGTGTCGGCAAGCTTGTTCCCAAAATGAGGAAGACCGCAATGATTCTTTACACGATATACATCGTGCTTACCATACTGGACGCGGTGCTGCTCATAGGTGGCGGGATGTCGCTGTTTGATGGGCTTTGTACGGCTTTCGGCACTGCCGGTACGGGCGGTTTTGGGGTAAAGAATGATTCGATAGCGGGATTTTCCCCATATATCCAGACAGTCACGACGATTTTTATGCTGCTGTTCGGCGTCAATTTCAGTTTGTATTTCCTTTTGATCGCAGGCCGTGCGAAAGAAGCGATCCGCAGCCAGGAGCTTCACACGTATATTCTTCTGTTCGTTGCCTCGGTCGTTATGATAACAGTGAATATCCTTCCGCAATACGGCATGCACGTCATGAGTTCGCTGCATGACGCGGCGTTTGCGGTATCGACCGTAATGACGACGACCGGATACAGCACCGCGGATTTCGCCAGCTGGCCGGAGTTTTCCAGATCGATACTTCTCGTTTTGATGGTGGTTGGCTCCATGGCGGGAAGCACGGGCGGCGGTATAAAAGTCATCCGTTTCCTTATCATAATGAAAGTCATGAACGCGAGGCTCAAGCATGCTATCCATCCGCACAGTATCAGCCTTGCGAGGGTCGACGACCGCACTATTACCGGAACGACGGTGCAGTGGATATACTTCTTCATGTCAGCCTACGCCGTTATCGTGGTAGTATCATTCATTTTTATATCATTGGACAACTTCTCGATGGAGACCAAC
>JAFOKI010000001.1 GCA_017419895.1 Eubacterium sp.
AAACAACAAGCTTGAGATGTTTGTCACGGTCTGGATCGGCATTCTTGAGATATCGACCGGCAAGCTCACGGCCTGCAGCGCGGGTCATGAATATCCGGCGGTGAGAAAACCGGACGGATGCTTCGAGATATTGAGAGACAAACACGGCTTTGTTGTAGGAGGAATGCCGGGACTGCATTACAAAGAATACGAACTTCAGCTCGAGCCCGGCTCCAAACTGTTCCTGTACACAGACGGCGTCCCGGAGGCCACCGACGGAAACAACGATATGTTCGGCACAGACCGCATGATAGATGCGCTCAATGTCGATCCGGCAGCGGTACCGGACAAACTGATAGCGAACGTGAGAAGCGCGGTGGGAGATTTCGTCAAGGATGCGGAGCAGTTCGATGATCTGACTATGCTTTGCTTCGAGTATAGAGGTGCAGACGAATGAAACAGAGATTGCGCAGGATACTTCTGCTCGCGATAGCGGCAGTCGCGGTACTCACTATATCGGTCCATGCTGACAGGTACGGGCAGACCACATACACATGGTCGCAGTTATGGAACGGGGCTCTTGGAAGCAACCCGGTACTGAATTGCATTGTGGATCCGGAGTATAACTGGGATGACACGGATTATCTGCTTCATCAGGCGGGCTGGGAATCAGAGGCTTCACCGGCGGCTTTGAAACTGAGAAGCACCGATGCAGATTTTGATCTTTATGTATGGATAAGAAATCCCAACACCGCTTCAGCAGCCGTTGCAAGAGGCGTGAAGATCGCATTCTCGACGGGATCGGCGTCGTTCAGCAAGGTGCAGACGCTGAAGGCTGTGATCACGATGGAGAACGGTCCTGTCAGGACGTATGTCGATTCACTTACAGTTACAGCGGACAAGCCGTTTAAGATAATCCCGTATAACGGGACGGGATGCGTTTGTTCTCCCGGACGGTTCGGTTTGAGCGACGACATATTCGGCAAAGGCGTATATGTGGGCGAAAGCACCAATAACGGAGTGATCCGGCCTGACGGGCAGGCATGCGCTTACGCGAAGGTGCAGGTGATGTACCAGCCGGAAAAAATCGTTTCCACGTCGGGCAGTGCATGGAATTCCGCGTTCGCAAAAGCCTGGAATTTGATCCAGAAAGAATCCAGCAAGTCATATTTTCTTAAGCGCAAGATAGCGTACCCCAAATACAGCAGCAGCGAAAACACATACTACGAAAAAGAAATCAAGCGCAGCAGCAGTAAATACAAATTCATCAAAAAACAGGCAAAGGCCGTGACAGCCGGCAAGAAGACCGATTATGAGAAAATCAAGGCTGTCGCGGAAACGGTCGCATCAAGGACGTACTACCACGATGCGTACGCCTCGTCATATAGCCGCGGCTCCACGATCTACACTAACACAGATCCGGTAGATATCTGGAACAACAGGGTAGCCGTATGCTCGGGCTATGCGCTTGTCTGCAGGATGATGCTGGATTCACTCGGCATCCCGTGCATGGAGGTGGATGGGGTGGATCACACGTATAATGCTGCATATTCGGCGAGTCTGGGGCGATGGGTGTTCTTTGACAGCACGTGGATGTGCGGCAATCACTATACGTCCGCGGGAAAATCAGTATCCGGCTCGATGGATCGTTCGTGGTTTGATTTCTCATGCAGCAAGCTTCAGTCGGATACTTCCGGAGCACATATGATTTTCAGCATCGGCGGACTCAAAAGCGGCAATACGATCTATACGATCCGTACCGACGGCGGAAAATCGAAAAAATCATACTTCACCAATACGAAAAAATGGTTCGTTACCCCGACCGACCAGTACAAAAAGAGCAGCACGCTCAAGATCAAATCCAAGGTCAAGGGATATAAGGTAAAGAAAATCCTGCCGTACGCGTTCATGGGCAAGACCCACATCAAGAAGATCTATATACCGTCGACTGTCACGAGCGTCGGGAAATGGGCTTTCTATACCAAGAAGAAGGTGAATACCACAGTATACACCAGGATCAGTAAATCGAAACTCAAACTCAAGTACTGGGGTTGGCGGAAGGTCAAGGTCAGGAAGGGATAACAAAGCCGGCTGCAGGCCGGGGCTTGCGGCTTTGCAGGAATGGAGAAACTTTAAATGGCAAAAGACAATAAAAAAGACATATACATACCCGACGCGAAGGAGACTCGTATCCAGGTAGTGAAGTTCGTGCTTTTCTCGATTTCGGCAGGTGTTATCGAGACAGCCGTATTCGCGCTGCTCAAGGCTGTCACGCCATGGTCATACTGGCCCTGCTACCTGATCGCGCTCATCTGCTCGGTCGTATGGAATTTCACGCTCAACAGGGAGTTCACGTTCAAATCCGCAAACAACGTTCCGGTCGCGATGTTCAAGGTCTTTTTGTTCTACCTAGCCTTCACCCCGCTTTCAACATGGTGGGGCCACGCTCTCACGGACAAAGCCGGATGGAACGATTTCATCGTCCTGTTCTTCACCATGGCAATCAATCTTACCACCGAGTTCCTCTATGACCGCTTCTTCGTGTTCAGGGACAGCATGAATACGAACAAGAGAGCGAATAAATAGCGTTGCTTTGACCCGTAATAACAAGCGCCCCGCTCACCGAGCGGGGCTTTTCTGTAAATGTGCCGGCTGGCACTGCCTGTCTTTGTTCGAGCGTAACCTGATATGAAATTCCGGCGCGAACTATCTTTTATTCGATCTTCTCCAGATGCGCTGCTCTTCTGCGGCTTTTATGAGTTCGTCTCTGTAATCCGGATGAGCTATCGAGATCAGCATCTCCGCGCGTTCCCAGGTGGTCCTGCCTTCAAGGTTAACGTCGCCGTATTCAGTAACGATATAGTAGACCTGCGAACGGGGTGACGTCACGATCTCGCCGCCGAAATGCGGGAGGATCGTGCTGTGCTTGATGCCTTTTTTATCTGTGAAAGTTGAGGGGAGGCAGAGGAATGCTTTTCCGCCTCTCGATTCTGATGCGCCGAGAAGGAAATCGAGCTGTCCTCCTGTTCCGCTGATCTGTCTCATTCCGGCCGTTTCAGATGATACCTGTCCGAAGAGGTCCACATTGAGGCAGGCGTTGATCGAGACCATGTCGTCTATCTGGCCGATTATCGCGGGATTGTTTACATATTCGAGCGGACAGAACGCGACTCCGGGATTTTCGTGGAGCCATGAGTAGAGTTTGTCCGTGCCGAACGCGAAACCTGCTACGCCTTTTCCGGGGAAAATCTTTTTCCTGCGGTTTGTGAGCTTGCCGGCATCGAACAGATCGACGTATGCGTCAGTACAAAGCTCTGTGTGCATGCCAAGATCCGAAAGGTCGGACTGCGCGAGCATCTGGCCGACGCATGTAGGCATGCCGCCGATACCGAGCTGAAGTGTCGCGCCGTCTTTTATGTGAGGCACGATGTAGGAAGCGATCTTTCTGTCGACTTCCGTCGGCTCGCCTTC
>JAFOKI010000133.1 GCA_017419895.1 Eubacterium sp.
AAGAGCGGGCATGGTGGTTTACGGCAAAGACGGAGGGTTCGACCGCGCCATCCACAATATTGAGAACACGCCTTTCCGTACAAAATTTGACCGTGACATCCAGTCGATGGCGGGCAACATGGGAGTCGGATGCATCTCCGACTATGAACCGCAGCCGCTCACGATCCGCTCGCAGCACGGGACTTTTGCGATCACGACAGTCGGCCGCATAAATAATGCGGATGAGATCGTGGAAGAGATCCTCGGACAACGCGGCACGCAGTTCATGGAAATGGGTGACGGCGGCATAAACGCGACTGAGATAGTAGCTGCCCTGATCAACGAAAAAGACAACCTGATCGAAGGCATCAAGTTCGCACAGGATGTGATCGACGGGTCGATAAGCATGCTGCTCCTGACGCCGAAAGGCATCTACTGTGCACGGGACAAGCTCGGCAGGACGCCTATGGTGATAGGCAGGAAAGACACGGGATTCTGCGCGAGTTTTGAGTCGTTTGCTTATCTAAATATCGGATACAAGGATTACAAGATACTCGGTCCGGGAGAAATCGTCGTGATGACCCCGGACAGCGTGACGACTTTGGTCGAGCCGGGCAGCAAGAAAAAGATCTGCACGTTCCTCTGGATCTACTACGGATATCCCGCATCCGCATATGAAGGCATTTCCGTGGAAGAGGTGCGCCACCGCTGCGGAGCTTGTCTCGCGAAACGCGATGGGTATACGAGAGATGATATCGACATAGTTGCCGGAGTACCTGATTCGGGTATAGCTCACGCGATCGGATATTCAAACGAGTCGCATATCGACTACTCCAGGCCGTTCATTAAATACACGCCGACCTGGCCTCGTTCGTTCATGCCGACCATCCAGTCCAAACGCGACCTGATCGCGAGGATGAAGCTGATCCCGGTCCGTGCGCTGATAGAAAACAGACGCATCCTGCTGATCGACGACTCGATCGTCCGCGGGACACAGCTCAGGGAAACTGTCGATTTTCTTTACAGAAGCGGAGCCCGCGAGGTACATGCCAGACCTGCCTGCCCGCCGATACTGTTCGGCTGCAAGTACATCAATTTCTCGCGTTCGAACTCCGAAATGGAGCTCATCGCGCGCCGTGTGATCGACAAGCTCGCGGGTCATCATGTGGAGGGTGAGGAGCTCAAGCCTTATACCGATCCCGACACGCCGGAATACGCTGCGATGGTAGAAGGCGTCCGTGAGCAGCAGGGCTTCGACACACTGAAATACAACAGGCTCGATGACATGCTGGGGGCAATAGGAATCCCGCCGGAAGACCTTTGTACTTACTGCTGGAACGGTGAAGAATAGAAGCTTTAAACAACAAAGCGCTGCCTGCCCATCCGGGCGGCAGCGCTGTTTTTATGCCGTGACTTATATTCTGTTCTGACCGCAGTCACCGCCTGCAGACAAAGCGCCCGCGGCGCGCCACAGGGAGCCGTCTTATTTGAAGTCGCCCGCATCGTAGCCGAGCACCGCGATAGCTTTGACAACGTGCATCCTCATTGCAAGCTCTGCGCAGCTTGGATCGTGCGTCTCGAGTGCGTCGATCAAAAGTGCGTGGTCAGCCATGGTGTCCCGCACAAGCTTGCCTGTCTTACCGGCTTTTTCCGTGCTCGCCTGAATGGCTTCAAATATTGTTGGCATCAGCTGCGAGAACAAAGAATTATGCGCGGCTTCCGTGATCAGTTCATGGAATCTGAGCTCTTCCGATATCCTGTCCTGCCCCGCTGCCATTTTATCCTCTATAACCCACCCGCATTCGCGGATCGCGGATATTTCACGTTCTGTTGCGCGCTCGGCGGCTTTTGCCGCGATCATAGGCTCAAGCATGAGCCTGAGCTCGAGGAGTTCTTTCAGCTTGACCTTCTTCCAGTCAGGTCCCTGCACGTCGCTTCCGGTTATCGGAGCGATGTCCTCAACGAAGGTCCCATTGCCCCGTTTGATCACCAGCAGCCCCTGCGCTACAAGCATCTTGACTGCCTCTCTCAGTGTATTCCTGCTGACGCCGAGCATCCCGGCAAGTTCGGATTCGCTCGGAAGCCTGTCGCCGACTTTGAACTGTTTCTTTTCCGTTATCATTTCGGTGAGCCGCGCAGCGGTCCCTTCCGATAATAGCTTCTTGTCTTCTTTCATGTCATGGTCCTTCCGATACATGACCCTGTCTACGTTATTTTCGGAGACATAGGATGTCTGATTAAATCAATTTCATAATCAGTATAGCATATTTTCGTTGAAAATAAAGAAAAAATCATAACAAATCAAACTGACAACCAATGTCTGTATTGACAAATAAATCACATGGTGATAAACTGCAATTGGTCCAAAGTAAATAATCGCAGCGAGGCAGTTTCGGGAGATGCCCTAAAGCGAAACGATGCGGAGTCTGGCTGCTCTGCATATACGGCGCGTCGAGTTTAGGCTGTTTTAGTAGGACACCATACGCGCCGGGAGACCAGTCTTTTGATACAAAACCGACCGGACAGATCCGGCCGGTTTTGCTGTGTTTTGACCCCGGTGCGCTCCCAGCCTGACTTTTGAGTATTTCCGACATTTTTCTGTTATTGTTATGGCTTTGGCGGAAGCTTCCGACATGTAACGGTAAAAACGCTCAGATATGTCGGAATTCTGCGCAGGACAGAAGCCTTCTGTCGGATTTGAACAAATGATACTTAAGCTGTCCAGCATAATCGTTCGCTCAAAAGACATTTTTCCGACAGAAATGACTTCTTACAAAACTCTTTGTCGGATCATTCCGCCAAAATCGACCATTATCATCGATTATGTCGGAATAACTCATTCACCGTAACATGTTGCAGTGTAACAAAATCACAAAAGTTTGACCACATCGCGCAAAACGTTATATAATATATTATTAGTTGAATTGGTTATATAATATGCGAACTGCACATGGGCAGAACGCGATGTGTAATATAAAAATTAACGGAGGGTATCACTATGGATTTATTAAACATGCTCGCAGGCTCGATGACATCAGACGAGTCATTGGATTCTCTGTCGACAAGATCTGGAGTCAGCTCAACCAAGATCAAGCTGCTTCTCCTTATCGCGATCCCGCTGCTCATCAAGAAGATGACAGCCAACGCTTCTTCTCAGAACGGCGCTCAGTCGCTTCTCGGTGCTCTGACGCAGCATACGAGCCAGAAACCGGTTGCCCAGCAGATCGCAGAAGTTGACCAGGCTGATGGCGAAAAGATCATCGGTCACATTCTCGGAAAAGACCAGAAAGAACTCGTGAACGCGCTTGCTGCTCAGACAGGCGTTTCACCGGAAGATACAGCCAAGATCCTTGCGAGCATCGCGCCTTCGATGCTGAGTGGACTTTCGGCTGCTACAACGACTGCTTCCAATGCTTCCAACCAGAAAGACGACGGATTCGATCTGTCGGATCTCGCGGGGCTTTTCGGCGGACAGAAACCCGCAGCGAACAAGCCCAGCACAGGCTTCGGCGGACTCGCAAACCTCCTCGGCGGTGGACAGCAGCAACAGCAGTCAAGCTCGCTTCTCGGAAGCCTTTTCGGAGGCGGACAGCAGCAACAGCAGCAGTCAGGTTCGCTTCTCGGAAGTCTTCTCGGAGGATCGAACAACGCCAGCTCGACCAGCGGAAACGCGCTTCTCAGCTCGCTCATGTCAATGATGAAATAACAAGAACACAAAAACAAAGCAGCGCCGCGTCAACCGCGGCGCTTTTTGTTTGTGCGAAACGCCCCTGCACGCGCAAGGGCGCTTTTCGTTGATAAATCAATATGAATCGCTTAATTGCGATTTAAACGGTTCCAGTCGGTGATGGCCAGGCAGCATCCGCAAGATCAATACCAGTAATCAAAGTATGGATTAAGGAAATGGGGACTGTGATTCAATGAATTGATCATTTTGGTGTAGCGCTTTTTATTGATCGTTTTATCTGTATAGCTGTACTTGATCATGTATTTTTTCCAGTACCTCGCCTTGCCATACGCGGGAGTTGACCATGTAATGATGACTTTTGATACAAGGCCGTATTTATTGAACGTGTACTTGAAGGTCACACGCTCACCGTTTACCTTCTTGCCGTTGTCGAGGTGATTGAGCGCATACTTTGTGAGAAGTCCTTTCTTGTTGTAATAATACTTTCTGGACGTGACTTTCTTGTGAGCTTTTTCTTTGTTCGGAGTCTTACTGTAGTCGATCTCACGGTATTTGTTCGTCACAGTCACCTGTTTGGGGAAGCCATTTTTATAGTATTTGTATTTGAATGTGTTCTTGATTATTTCTTTCCACATGTAAGACTGATCGTTATCGAGAAGTGTTTCTGTAGTGAGGTCGCCCTTCTTGTTATATTTATACTTGTACTGCTCGTAACCGAATTCCTGCATGTCGTACTGATGGTATTTGAAATAACTCATCCTCAGGCCGTCTGAATAGGTGTAATCCATAACATCGTCGTAATAGGTCTCCCTCATGGAAGTTTTGCCGTTAGAATAATCCCAGGCGAGCTTGTGCGGGTGGCTTTTGTCACCGTCTTCAATAATCGTTACCGGATCCTTTGAATCGTTGTATTCGAATTCATATGAGATCCACGGTTCATATTTCTTTTTGTCCTCGTCGTACAATTTGATGGCAAGTTTTTTAACGAGGTATTTTTTGCCTTTTGTAAGCGCAGATGCCTGGTTGACAGGTATGACCGCAGCGCACATTGCGACTATAACGGCGCACATTATAATTCTGGTGAATTGACGCTTCATGGGATCCTCCGTGACTGGTTGCCTTAATAAAGTGATACCTATGGTTATTATATGCTTTTTGCCGTAAAATTCGAATACTTTTCTTAGACGCGTTTACCGGTTCCGCGAATGTGCTTGACAAGAGGTTTAAGTGATGTATAATGTTAGAGGTAACTAACTAATATAAATGGAGATTAACCAATGTCGAACGATTATCTGATAATGAATTGTTCTCCTACACTTGCGGGACTCAAAACCGGAAATATGTTTGTGGTGAAGAATA